>CAVISR010000022.1:6749-34469 GCA_963645405.1 Acutalibacteraceae bacterium | reverse complement strand
TTCGTAGTAGCTTCCAGTGTAAGACTCGAATGCATATTCGATTGTGTCAGTCTTTGTTGCTTCAGGAATAAGAGTTGCCATTACGTTCTTGAATGCGAGCCAGCTGATGTTGTTGTCTGCTTCAACTACGTACTGGATTGTGAGTGTGCTGTCTGCACCTACTTCAGCAACTGCTGAGAATGTGTCGAGGTAGAGCTGAGAAGTGCCAACCTGAGCACCTGCACATACGTCGACTGAATCTGCGCCTGTAACGACGAGCTTGATTCCGTGAGGAGCGCCTGCAGGAGCTTCTTCGGTGCCATTCTTTACACGTACACGTGTCCAAGAAGAAACATCGTACTTACCAGGAGCAACCTTCATTGTAGCTGTAAGGGTGCGCTCTGCAAGTGCGTTAGCGTCGCCTGTCCAGTATTCGAAGAATGGAACTCTGAATTCGCTGCCGTCGGTGTTGCCTTCTGTTGACCATGTATTAATATAATAAGGAGTCCAAGCGTCTGCTACTGCATCCCACGCACTGAGAAGAAGGTTGTCAACTGTAAGAGATGCGTGCCAACCAGTCTGAGCTGTTGGGTACTGGAGACCAGAAGCCTCTGTGCTGGTAAGAGTACCGTTAATGTACTTCTCATAGTACTGAGTGTAGTAAGCATCGTATGCTTCCTGAGTGTAGACGTTGGTAGTCTTTGCAAACTCTGCCATTGCCTCAAGGATTGGCTTTGCGATTGGAGTTGCCTTTACACAACCTACTGCATTGTTCAAAGCATCTGTTGCAGCTTGTATAGACTCGCTTGTTGGAGAAGCAAGAACTGCGTCGCTGTTGTAAGTTTCAAGAGCTGCTGTAAGGTTGCTGAGTGCAGTTGCATTTGCATCTGCTACAGTTGCTGAGTCTGTTGAAGCTACCTGTGCCTCTGCGTATGCAGCCTTGTATGCATTGATGTAAGCTCCAAAAGCAACATCAGTGGCTGTGGTTTCAGCTCCGTAATAGTAGAGTGTGAAGTTATCCCAGATACACCATGTGTCTGTACGTGTACCCTTGACTCCGACAGTGACTGTTGTGTCTTTTGCAACTTCGAACGTGATAGGAGAAACATAGTATTTACCTGCAGTGAAGGATGTTGACATGCCTGACATGCTGTTTTCTCCTTCTGTCATGACGTTGAATACTGAAGATGTTACGTTGGCTGAGTCAACCATTGCATAAACAACTGGGAAATCAGCACCGGTAACAGTGTATTCGGTCAAGGCTGCCTGTGCAGTCAACTGGTAAACACCTGCAGGAAGGTTAATCTTCTGATAGATGTCGAATGCAGATCTGTAAGACTCAGCATTGTTGTTGACATTGTTACCGCCAGACATGTTCTTGTTGTTTGCTACAGCAGTCCAAGAACCCACGTTGCGGTTGTTGCGTCCGAAGTTCGGGTCGAGGATGAGGTATGTAACATTGGCTGGGTTGTCTACTGTTGCAGTAGCCAACTTAGCTGCCATTTCTTCTTCTGAAAGAATCTGCCATTCAGCAGCAGTGCCTGTAGCTGAAGCTGAGAGAACTGTAGAAGATCCGTCGTAGCCGTAAACTGATTCGCCTGAGTAAATCTTGTAAGTGTTTGCAACTGTATCAGAGAGGGCGATTGAAACTGCGATTGCACCGCCGTCCATGAAGCTACCAGTGAAGTAGTAGTTTTTTCCGCCGTTTGATACCTGCGATTCGATGTTGTACTTGCCACCTACGTTTACGAGAGTCAAGTATTCAGGATTGTCGAGGAGAGAAGCCTGAGTTCCCCAGCTGTTGCCTGCACCCCAGTACTTGCCTGCCTCAACATTGTAGAAGTAGTACTTGCCTGCTGTGAAGAGAGGAGCCGGGTCGTAAGAAAGACCTTCGTAGTTTGAAGGACAAACTTCCTTAGTTCCTTTATATTCCTTGTAAGCACCTGCAACTGTACCTGAAACGAAGCCGTCCTTTGCCCATGACTCTGGAACATCGTATGCGAATACTTCGACAGTGTCAACGCCGTCTGTTACGTAGATTCCATTGCGGTTTCCTTTTGAAGTAACATAAACGTCTGTAATCTTTGCGTTGTTGAGCACGAGGTTCACTGGCTGACCTGCTGCTTCAACTGCAATAAGGTCGGCAATGCTTGTGTAAGTCTTTGCAATGACGTAAGCCTGAGATACTGTTGAACTCTTGGTTCCTTCTACCTCTGCATAAGCATAGACTGTGGCATCGGCAGCAACGCTGATTGCGCTTGTGTACTCATTGTAAGTCTCACCGTCAGTTGAATAATAGATCTTAGCACCTTCTACTGCTGAAAGTTCTACGCTCTGTGCAGTGTAGTAGCTGCCGCCGGCAACGCTGAATGTTGGAACTGGAACCTTAGTCGGGTCCTGCTTGTAGCTGATTTCCAAAGCAGAAAGACCTACTTGGTTGCTTTCAGCGAAAGTTACCTTCACAGCGTTTGTTCCTTCTGGAAGTTCGCTGCTTGTGAGGGTGAAGTCTGAACTGCTAGTTTCGGTAGCTGTGTAGTTAGCACCACCATCTGTACTGTAGTTCAATGTAGCAGTTTGAGTTTTGGTGTTCCACTGCTTGAATGTGAAGCTGACACCTTCGAGAAGATAGCCATCAGACATGATGACTTCGATGTCTTTACCCTTAGTAACAGGGCAGTCATCGATTGCGGAGCCGCTGTTCTGCTTGTTAGCACCAGCAAAGACTACGGTTGCGGGAACGCCAGTAGTGGAAACTTCGTGCTTTTCATACGTGGTGCCCCAATCAGCCCAACCCGTAATTGCAGTCATGTCGAAAGTTCCCTTCGTGGTTGTAGACGCTTCTTCAGTCTGCGCATTCGCGAGAAGCACAAACATCATAGCCGCCAAAGATAAGAATAATTTCTTCATACTTTTTTGTTTTGAGTTAATAATATAGTGAATTAAAAGATAATTCTTCTGCAGTCTTATCGGGCGCAAATATAACACTTTTCGCCGAGGACTCAAAATGTTTTAAGGAAAATCTTGCTTTGTGCCGCAATTTTTGTCCTGCAGGCGTGGCTTCTTCCTATTTGTGCAAACTTCGGGGGCTGACGAACGGGCGAATCATAAGTCCGATGCCAGCGATGATGAAGGGCAGGCTGAGGAGCTGTCCCATGTCGAGCGCCATGCCTTTCTCGAAGTCCACCTGTTCTTTCTTGATGAATTCGATGAAGAAGCGGAAGGTGAAGATGAGGGCGAGGCAAAGTCCGGAATGGAAGCAGGTGCCGGGCGCAATGCGGTTGTCCGCCTTCTTGCTCTGGGCGATGTAGATGGCAATGCCTATGAGGAATATAATAAGGTATGCCAGTGCTTCGTAGAGCTGTGCCGGATGGCGGGGCACTGCCACTCCGTCGACCAGTGCCTCGTGGGAATGGAAGATGAAAGCCCAGGGCACATCGGTGGTCTTGCCGATGATTTCGGAGTTCATGAGGTTGCCGATGCGGATGCAACAGGCTGTGAGCGGTGTGGCGATGCACACGTTGTCGAGCACTGTGGTGAGTCCCACTCCGTTTCGGCGTGAGTAAATCCACATGCCGATGAGACAGCCCAGTGCACCTCCGTGACTGGCGAGCCCGGCATAGCCGCGGAATTTCCAGTCGCCGTCGGGCATGACTTTAATTGGCAGCAGCATCTCGATGAAACCGTTGGTGCTGCCCAGGTAATAGTCGGGCTCATAGAAGAGGCAATGGCCAAGGCGTGCACCGACGAGGATGCCGATGAAGCAGTAGAAGAAGAGCGGGTCGAACTTCTCGTCCGCAATCTTCTGGCGCTTGTAGAGCCATCTGACGATGAGGTAGGCGAGGACGAGTCCCACAGCCCACATCAGCGAGTACCACTTGATGCCGAACGTGCCAAGATGGATGGCATCGAGGTTGGGTTGCCAGTCTATGAACAAAGGTTTCATATCTTATTGTAAATGAATGAATGCTTTGGTCTTGTCTTGTTGTGAATGAATGTTCTGAATGTCTATGGAATGCGACTGTCCAGTATGGTGAATTCGTTTCTTCTATACGTTGGATTCGTATCGTTCCCGCACGTTGGATTCGTCACTCCCTATTATTATACATTGAATCTGAAGTGCATGATGTCACCGTCCTGCACCACGTATTCCTTTCCTTCCACACCCAGTTTGCCCGCCTCGCGCACTGCAGCTTCGGAGCCGTACTTGATGTAGTCGTCGTACTTGATGACTTCGGCACGGATGAATCCTTTCTCGAAGTCGGTGTGGATTACTCCGGCGCACTGCGGTGCTTTCCATCCCCGGCGATAGGTCCATGCCTTCACTTCCATTGGCCCGGCAGTGATGAAGGTCTCGAGGTTGAGCAGCGAGTAGATGGCTTTGATGAGTCGGTTGCATCCGCTTTCCTTCAGTCCCATGTCTTCGAGGAAGATTTGCTTCTCTTCGTAGGTCTCGAGTTCGGCAATGTCAGCCTCGGTCTGTGCAGATATAATAAGGAGTTGTGCATCTTCGTCTTTGATGGCTTCCTTCACCGCTTCCACATAGGCATTGCCTTCCTTTGCACTTTGGTCGTCGACATTGCAGACATAGAGCACTGGCTTGGTGGTGAGGAGGAACATTTGCTTTGATGCGTTTTCCTCGTCCACATTCTCCAGTTCCACGGTGCGTGCGCTCTTGCCCTGCTCGAGCGCAGCCTTGTAGCGCAGCAGCAGGTTGTATTCGGTCTTTGCAGCCTTGTCGCCGCCCACCATTGCCTGTTTCTCCACTCGCTTGATGCGTGTTTCGACGGTCTCGAGGTCTTTCAGCTGCAGCTCGGTGTCAATCACTTCCTTGTCTCTCACCGGATTGACGCTGCCGTCCACATGAGTGATGTTGCCGTTGTCGAAGCAGCGGAGCACATGGATGATGGCGTCGCATTCGCGGATGTTGCCGAGGAACTGGTTGCCGAGTCCTTCACCGTGGCTTGCGCCTTTCACGAGTCCTGCTATGTCGACGATGTCGCATGTGGCAGGGACGATTCGTCCCGGATGCACAATCTCAGCCAGTCGGGTGAGCCTTTCGTCGGGCACGGAGATTTGCCCCATCTGCGCGTCGATGGTGCAGAAAGGATAGTTGGCTGCCTGTGCCTTAGCGCTTGACAAACAATTGAAAAGAGTGGACTTGCCCACGTTTGGCAGTCCTACTATACCTGCTTTTAATGCCATAATTGTCTTATTTGTTTGCAAAGTTACAAATTTATTTACAATGAATGCGCATGAATGGCAGTTTATTTTACATGAAAATTGAAAGGAGTGGAAATGATGGTGAGATTCCGGGCATCTCAGAGGGATTGCTGGCATCGCAGCGTAAGAAACAAAAACCTAAAAACCGCCATGCGGAATGAGGATTTCTTGTCTGTTATATTTAGCCATCTTAACACAATAAGCACTCGTTTGCAAAACAGCCCAATTTGACCCGTTTTTTTCTTTGACTGGGAAAAACTTTTTTCCTGACTGGGAAAAAAATTTTCTCTGACTAGGGAGCAAAAAATAGCTGATTGGAGGGGTTTGAAAAGTCGTGCAAAATCGGAAACCGGAAATGATGAACTCAAAATGAGAAATTGGCGGCTGAGACGACGATTCCATCGCTCAGTTTCAAAACTATTTGCCAAAAAGTTTTTCTGTCTGACTTTTTAATGCTATATTTGCAGTTCAATCGTTATATGGAACAAGGTGAAACAAGTGAAACGGATGAAACGACTAGTCATATTTCTGCTGATGGCGATGCAACTGGCACTGGCTGGGGCGCAGGAACTGAACTGCAACGTGAAGATAAACCACTCGCAGGTGCAGGGCACGAACACCAGTGTGTTTGAAACTCTGCAGACGGTGCTCAACGAGTTCATGAACCACAGGGCATGGACCGAACTGCAGTTCTCCAAAGAAGAGAAAATCGTTTGCTCGATGAGCATCACGGTAAAGCAGTACGACCCGTCCACCAATGCTTTCACTTGCGAAATGCTCTTCCAGGTGAGCCGGCCCGTCTTCAATTCCACCTACAGTACCACGGTGTTTTCGAAGCGCGACAAGAGCTTCAACTTCACCTACGTGGAGAATGAACCCCTGGAGTTCATGGACAACAATGTCGACAACAGCCTGACGGCAATGCTTGCCTACTATGCTTACCTTTTCATCGGACTCGACCTCGACACGTTTTCACCGATGGGAGGGACTGACATACTGAACAAGGCAATGGCTGTGGCAAACAATGCGCAGAACCTGGGCGATGCCGGCTGGAAGGCTTTCAGCGACGACGACAATCGCCATGCAATGATCAACGACTATCTGGAAACATCGATGGAACCGTTCCGTCAGATGATGTACAAATACCACAGGGAAGGTCTCGATGAAATGGAAAACAATGTGGACCGAGGACGCACGGCTGTGACCGAGGCACTGAACCTGCTGCAGGAAGCCCATTCGAACAAGACACTCAGTCGGTTGCCCCAAATTTTCACCGACTACAAGCGTGATGAAATCGTCAACATCTACAAAGGTCACGGGACGGAAAAAGAGAAAAGCGCGGTTTATGAAATCGTGTCGAACCTCAATGCATCGCAAAATGCTGAGTGGAAGAAGATTCAGAAGTGAGGGCTGAAAGCTGAGGGTTGAAAACTGAGGAAAGAAAGACAAGGGCTGAAAGCCTGGAACTGAGAACCTGGAGATGAGAAAACAGGGGTTGTGGGATTGAGAGTTGCGTGCTGAGGCTAAATAAAATGTATTTTATTTGTCTTTTCCGCCGGATTGCACTATCTTTGCATTCAATTTGCAAAAAACCATCAACAACATGGGATTGAAGAAATATTTTAAGGGAAAGAGCGGAGCAATATTCTGGGTGAATGTGGTGCTGGCAATCTTGGTGCTGGTATGCATTCCGGTGGTAGTGTTCAATTCGCTTGATGCCTACACCAATCATGGTGAGAAACTGAGCGTTCCGTCGGTAGTGGGCAAGAAATACTACGAGGCAGAAAGACTGTTGGACTCCAAGGGTTTCGTTGCCATCGTGGCAGACTCCACCTACAGGAAGTCAGCCAAGCCGGGCAGTGTGCTCGACCAGACTCCGAAAGCCGGCAGCCTCATCAAGGAAGGCAGAATCGTGTACCTCACCATCAACCTCAACGGCGAACCGCTGGTGAAATTCCCCGACATCGTGGGCAACAGCTCATACCGCGAGGCAGAGATTTCGCTGAAAGCACTGGGCTTCAAGCTGACTGCACCCCAGTATGTGGAAGGTGTGGACAAAGGACAGGTTGTCCGCGTGAAACAAGGCAGAAGAGACGTGCATGCCGGCGAACAGATTTCAAGAGAACGTGCGCTCACCCTGTATGTGGGTGCCGGTGAAATCGAGGAGGAAGACTCGCTCTATTTCGAAGATGAAAGCGACGGCGAATACAATACAGACGTTGACGTAAACGAAAACAACTTCGACGTGCAACTCTAGTCGGAGCAGGACAAGACATAAGCGGACATACGGAATGGCAGAAGAATTCTTGGAACAAGACGAAGAGCTGGACAGCGAACTGCTCAAGTACAAGGACGAAGAGGAGGACAGCGACGACGAGTCAGCCCAACTCTATGAGCATTACCGTATTGTGGCAGACTGCAAGCAGGGACCGATGAGAGTGGACAAATTCATCATCGACCATCTGGCACACAGATCACGCAACCGCATCCAGAAGGCAGCCGACGCAGGATTCATCCTGTGCAACGACAAGCCAGTAAAGCGCAGCTACAAGGTGAAGCCTTTCGACGTGGTCAAGATTATGCTCGACCGTCCCTTCTATGAAAACAAGATTCTGCCCGAAGAAATTCCGCTCGACATCGTGTATGAAGACGATGCAGTAATAGTGGTCAACAAGCCGGCAGGACTCGTGGTGCATCCGGGACACGGCAACTGGCGAGGCACATTGCTCAACGCATTGGCATGGCACTTGAAAGACCATCCCGAGTACGACATCAACAATCCAGAGATTGGACTCGTGCACCGCATCGACAAAGACACAAGCGGACTGCTGGTGGTTGCCAAGACTGCAGATGCCAAGACACACCTCGGCAAGCAGTTCTTCAACAAAACCACCAAGCGCGAATACCGTGCTCTGGTGTGGGGCAACATAGCAGAAGACGAAGGAACCATCGTGGGCAACATAGGACGCGACCCAAAGAACCGGCTACAGATGACAGTGTTCGACCCGTCGTCGGACATCGGCAAACCGGCAGTGACCCACTACTACGTGCTCGAACGCTTTGGCTACGTCACCCTCGTGAGATGCATCCTAGAGACAGGACGCACCCATCAGATAAGGGCACACATGAGACATATAGGCCACATACTGTTCAACGACGAGCGCTACGGCGGCGACAAAATACTGAAAGGAACAACGGCAAGCAAGTACCGCCAGTTTGTGGAGAACTGCTTCAAGCTCTGTCCGCGCCAGGCGCTGCATGCCAAGACCCTCGGTTTCATCCATCCCGTCACCGGCAAAGAGATGATGTTCTCATCCGAACTGCCGCCCGACATGGCAGGACTCCTCGACAAATGGAGGAACTACGCAAGCGAACAGTGAAGGGAACCGAGCTGATGAACAGTCCTGGAAACTGAGCAAGCGAACAGTGAAGGACAGATGAGCAGTGAGGGGAACTAAACAAGTGAACAATAAAAAAGACAAGATAATGAAGAAGAAAATCATTGCAATCATTGCAGGAGGCGACTCATCAGAACATGACGTGTCAATGCACAGCGCCGAAGGAATCGCTTCATGGCTCGACAGAGACAAATTCATTGTATATACAATAGAGGTAAGAGGACTGGACTGGGAAGTGCAACTCCAGGACGGAAGCACAACTGACGTGAACCGCCACGACTTCTCGTTCATGGAAGACGGCAAGAAGGTGAAACCCGACTTTGCATACATCACCATCCACGGTACACCTGGCGAGAACGGAATTCTGCAAGGCTACTTCGAACTGGTTCACGTTCCCTACTCGAGCTGCAACGTGCTCGTTGCTGCCTTGACCTTCGACAAGTTCACACTCAACCATTATTTGGCAGCTTACGGAGTGAAGATTGCAGACTCCATGCTGACATGCGGAGGAACCTTTAGCGGCGATCAAGTAGAAGAGACAATCGGATTGCCCTGTTTCGTAAAGCCAAACGCATCGGGAAGCAGCTTTGGAGTCACTCACTGCACAAAGAAGGAAGAAATAGCCGAAGCTATAGAAAAGGCGAAGAAAGAATGCAACGAGGTAATCATCGAGGCAGAACTGAAAGGAACGGAAATTGCCAATGGAGTGTATAGAAAGAGTGACGGGAAAGTGCATGTGCTGCCAATCACAGAAGTGGTTAGCGAGAACGAATTCTTCGACTACGATGCCAAATACAACGGACAGGTGAAGGAAATTACACCTGCACGCTTGAGCGACGACACCACAACGAGGGTGAAAAAACTTACAGAAGCCATCTACCAAGTGCTCAGAGCAGACGGCATCATGCGCGTGGACTACATCATCACCAAGTTGAAAGACGGTGAAGACGTCATCAACCTTCTCGAAATCAACGCAACTCCGGGAATGACCAAGACTTCGTTCATCCCACAGCAGGCACATGCCGACGGCTTGGATATGAAAGACATTCTCACCGAAGTCATCGAAGGCAAGATTGGAAACAACTACGACTGAGCCTCACCGAAGTCATCGAAGATTATAGAAAAGAAGAAAACAAGACTGTGACTGATATTCATTGAAGTCATCGAAGAAAACAAAACCGACTGATATATTGAAGTCACCGAAGAAAACATAATTATGACAGATATTCACGAATTCGACGACATCCGTCCGTTCCTTCCCGAGGAACTGCCCGAAGCCTACGACAGGTTGCTGAACGACGATGGATTCAAGGCTTTCCTCGCATTCTCATACAAGGACGTACCCTTCGAGAAGGCAGCAGCACTCATCCGCTCGTGCAAGACCAACCTCGAGTTCCAGAAAGCCTGCATCTATCCAGCGCTGACGAAACTGCTAAGCAAGAACAGCACCGGACTTACTGCAGACTTCTCCAACGTATCGCACGACGGATACACCTTCATATCCAACCACAGAGACATTGTGCTCGACTCAGCATTGCTCGACTACGTGATTGTGGACAAAGGACTCGACACCGTTGAAATCGCCATCGGCGACAACCTGTTGGTTTACCCGTGGATAAAAGACCTTGTACGAATCAACCGCTCGTTCATAGTGCAGAGAGCACTGACCATGCGCCAGATGCTGCTTGCCTCAGCCAAGATGTCGAAGTACATGCACTACGTCATCTCGGAAAAGCACGGCAATATCTGGATTGCACAGCGCGAAGGACGTGCCAAGGACAGCGACGACCGCACACAGGAAAGTGTGCTGAAGATGATGTCATTGGGCGGTGGTCCCGATGCCATTGCCAGCGTGAAGTCGCTGAACATCGTGCCTCTCGCCATCTCCTACGAATATGATCCGTGCGATTATCTGAAAGCCGAGGAGTTCCAGAACAAGAGAGACATCCCCGGATTCAAGAAGAGCCAGCAGGACGACCTCGACAATATGAAGACTGGAATACTGGGCTACAAGGGACACATTCACTACCATGCAGCCCCGTGCATCAACGACTGGCTCGACACCCTCGACCCGAACATTGCCAAGGCAGACCTCTTCCCGTTGATTGCTGAACACATCGACCAGGAAATCCACAAGCACTACAAGCTCTATCCCTGCAACTATGTGGCTGCAGGCATGGACACATCGGCAGAGGACAAGGCAAAGTTCGATGCTTACATCGATCACCAGATGGCGCAGATAAAGATGAAAAATCCCGACTACGACTTCCTGCGTGAGAAGATGAGAGAGATGTACGCCAATCCTGCCATCAACCAGATGAAAGCGAAAGGACAAAATAGATAAGTCAAACGGACAATAAAAATTGAAAGGACAAAGCAAATGAAGCGGTTTCCCATCGTAGCCATCACCTTATTTATATATAGTCTTGCGCTCGTCGTCTCATGCAATGACGATGACGACGTGGTGCCTGCCTATATGGTGGAGATGGGCGAGGCTTATTCGGATTCCAGCAAGCACATCACTAGCATCCGCATGGACAACGGCAAGACTTATGCCGTAGACCAGACGGTTGCTGCCAGCAGTGCCGACAAGACCTACCGCTGCCTCTGTACATACGCACTGGATGATGACGGTGGAATCGACATCTATTCACTGCAACAGGTGTTTGCGCAGAGTCCGCATCCGTTGGCTTCGTTCATCGCATTCCCGATGGAACCGGTGAAGTTCTACAGTTGCTGGAAATCCGACCGCTACCTGAACCTGAAAGTTGGAGTGATGACAAGCGGAGTGGGAGTGCACACGTTCGGATTCAGCATCGACAGCGTCTATACGAGCGGAAACAAGCAAGTTGCTTGCTTCTCGCTGTTCCACCAGCGTCCGGACGAAGATGCAGAATCATATACAGAGGAAACCTTCCTCAGCATGCCGACAGAAGACTTTGCCGACTTCGATACGCTGGTAATCAACGTTCCGACCTACGATGGAGTGAAACAGATAAAGAGAAATAATAAATAAACAATAAAAGATGAAGACTTACAAGATCATTAACAACCTGACAGGCTTGGTGATATTTGCAATAGCCGCATTTACCTATTGCTCTACCATCGAACCTACAGCAAGTTTTTGGGATTGTCCTGAATTCATTAGTACAGCAGCAAAGCTGGAAGTAGGACACCCGCCCGGCGCACCATTCTTTATGCTCGTCGGCAATTTATTCTCGCATTTCGCAAGCGACCCGACACAGATTGCCAAGATGGTCAACACAATGTCTGCACTCCTGAGTGCCGGCTGTATTCTGTTCCTTTTCTGGACAGTGACCCATCTGTCGAGAATTCTTGTGTGCAAGAATGAAAAGGAAGTGACATTGGCACAGACAATAGGAATCATGGCAAGCGGAATTGCCGGAGCACTCATCTACACATGGAGCGACACATTCTGGTTCAGCGCTGTGGAAGGTGAAGTCTACGCTTTCTCCTCTTTCCTCACAGCCCTTGTGTTCTGGCTGATACTGAAATGGGAAGACAAGGCAGACGAACTGGGCAGCGACCGCTGGCTCATCCTCATTGCCTACCTCGTGGGACTTTCCATCGGTGTCCACCTTCTGAACTTGCTCTGTATCCCGGCAATGGTGCTGGTTTACTACTACAAGCGTGCGAAGAATCCAAACGGGAAAGGTTCGCTCGTGGCTCTCGGAATTTCAGTGGTCATCATTGCTGCAGTGCTCTACGGAATCGTTCCTGGAATCACCAAGGTGGCAGGGTGGTTTGAGTTGCTGTTCGTGAATGACTTGGGCATGCCGTTCAATACCGGCGAGTACATCTACTTGATACTTATGGTAGTGTGCCTCATTTGGGCAGCGATTGAAACTACGCGCGCAACAAACAGAAAAAGAATGAACATCTCGTTCCTTGTGTGCGTGGCTATCCTCGGCATTCCGTTCTACAGCTTCGGCTGGACAAGCGTGCTTATCGGTATCGTGATTCTTGCAGTAATTGCCTTCATATTGTTTGCATACAAGAGAGTGACACCAAAAGCATTGAACACCATGGTCCTTTCCATGGCACTGATGGTTGTGGGCTATTCTTCGTATGCAGTCATCGTTATCCGTTCTACAGCCAATCCACCGATGGACCAGAACTCTCCGGAGGATGTGTTCACACTCGGCGAATACCTTGGACGCGAACAGTATGGTGACCGTCCGCTCTTCTACGGACCCACATTCAAGTCACGTCCGGAAGTTGTGGTTGACGGCGAAAATCTGAAGTACAATATAAGTGAGGGCGCTCCTGTATATCAGCGCAAGGAGAAAGCCAACGAGAACGAGAAGGATCAGTACGAGAAAATACGTGACAAGTTCGATTACGTCTATCCGTCAGACCAGTGCATGTTCTTCCCCCGTATATATGACGAGAGGTCAGCAAGCAAGTATCAGTCGTGGTTGGGCGATATCCATTACAAGACTGTGAACTACACTATCCCCGGTCAGGGAACACAGCCAGTGGAGATTCCTACCCAGTATGACAACCTGAGATATTTCCTCTCTTACCAGATGAACTTCATGTACTGGAGATACTTCATGTGGAACTTTGCCGGTCGTCAGAACGATATCCAGGGCTTGGGTGAACTGGAACACGGCAACTGGATTACAGGAATCAAGTTCCTCGACGATATGCGACTGGGCGACCAAGACCTGCTGCCTACCGACCTGAAAGAGAACAAAGGTCACAACGTGTTCTACTGCATGCCTCTGATACTCGGTATCATCGGTCTGCTGTGGCAGGCATTCCGAGGAAAGAAAGGCATTCAGCAGTTCTGGGTTGTGTTCTTCCTATTCTTCATGACAGGTATTGCCATCGTACTCTATCTGAACCAGACACCAGGACAGCCACGTGAACGTGACTATGCATACGCAGGTTCATTCTATGCCTATGCAATATGGTGCGGACTTGGCATCAGTGCAATACTCACATGGTTGACAAAATGGCTCGAGAAGAAACTCAACAAGCGAGTTGCAGCCATCACAGCATCAGTCATCTCACTCGTACCAGCCATTGCAGTGCCTCTGCAGATGGTAAGCCAGACTTGGGACGACCACGACCGTAGCAATCGCTACATGTGCCGTGACTTCGGACTGAATTATCTGGAAACAATACCGCACGACGGTGTGATTTTCACCAACGGAGACAACGACACCTTCCCATTGTGGTATAACGAAGATACAGAAGGGAACCGCACGGATGTGCGTGTATGCAACCTCTCTTATCTGCAGACCGACTGGTATATCGACCAGATGAAACGTCCGGCATACGAGGGCGACAAACAGTCGTCACCACTGCCTATATCCTGGAAACGTATTCAGTATGTGTCAGGAAAGAACGAAGTGGCAGACGTAAACCCAACTGTTTTCCTCAGCGGAAAGGAGATGCCGATGAAGGAACTGGTACGCATGATGTACAGCCAGAGCCCTGATATTGCACACAAGATTTGGGGCGACGACCCATTCGAGCTGAAGACAGCCATCAAGAAGTTCCTTCTCAAGGAGGACATCCCGGCTGAATACAAGGATATGGTGGAATCACTCCCATGCTGTCTGCCTTCCGACACACTCTATGTGACAGTCAACAAGGAAGCAGTACGCAAGTCGGGTATGATGATTCCAAACGACTCTATCCCTGACAAGATGGAGATTAGCCTGAAAGGTCAGAACCGTATATACAAGTCGTTCGTAATGATGCTTGAGATGATTGCACAGGGAAACTTCGAACGTCCATTGTATATGTCGACTACTGTAGGACCGACTAACTTCGGTAATCTGTGGCGTCATTTCGTTCAGGAAGGACTGGCATGGAGAATCACTCCATTCACGTTCAGCGAGAACATGCCGCAACAGACAGTTGTTGACTCAGAGAAAATGTACGACAACATGATGAACAAATACCACTACGGAAATCTGAAGCACCCTGGTCTGTATCTCGACGAGACATCAAGCCGTCTGTGCTGGACACACCGCCGTTGGTTTGCACATCTCATCAATACATTGATAAAGGAAGGCAAGAAAGACAAGGCTCTCAAGGCACTGGAGAAGTGTGATACGGAGATTCCTGACTACAATGTGCCTTACAAGGTTGACAATGGTGGACTTGAGATTGCCGATGCATTCATCGCATGCGGTAAGGTGGAGAAAGGCGTAAGTATTCTGGACAAGATTGAGAAGAACTCAAGAGAATATATCCGCTACTACGCTTCACTCAACAATTTCCGTTTCTCTTCTGCTTGGAGAGACTGCAGAAGCGAGATCTATGCATTGCTGGAAGTCCAGCGTTCACTCGAAAGTCTTGGAAAGACAAACGACAAGAATGCCAAGACTTATGCCGAGCGTGCAAGTAAGTTGCTGCCGTTCATCAACGAGACATACTCTACGTTGGCAGGACGTGCAGAGAGCTTAGGACTTAATCTGTAGGCGAATGATTATAGAACAACCCAGTACGTGGCTTCGGTGGCTCTATCCAAGTGCCATTTGGAGAATGCCTCACAAGGAGAAATCCGTTTATCTCACTTTCGATGACGGTCCAATCCCCGAAGCCACGCCCTTCATTCTCGATGTACTGGACAAGTGTGGTGTCAAGGCAACATTCTTCATGGTTGGCGACAATGTGAGGAAATATCCTCATCTGAAGGAAGAAATCGAGAAGAGAGGACACAGACTCGGTAATCATACCTATAATCATGTAGGCGGTTTCGGTTGCTCGAGCAAGGAGTTCTTGAGAAATACCTATAAGGCAGACCTGTTGATTCACTCCCATTTGTTCCGCCCTCCCCGTGGATGGATGCAGTGGGCACAGTACATACGGTTGCGCAAGAAGTTCACCATCATAATGTGGGACGTGGTTACACGTGACTACAGTAGGCTTATAACTGCCGACGATGTGGTGGACAATGTGAAACGCTACACCAGAAATGGCAGTATCATCACGTTTCATGACTCGCTCAAGAGTATAGACAAACTCAAGACTGCACTGCCCGAATCGATAGAATGGTTGAAAGACCAGGGGTATGAGTTCAGAATCTTTGAAGCCGACCAGCAACGGAGCCGACATTTGAAATAGTCGGATTGTATATTGGAAAGGGCCGTTTTTAGAACTGGCAAAAACAAACAATTGTCAATCCCGATTACAGACCATAGAGCAGATTTACATTATGCAGAATACTGTCATCAGTTCAGATATAGTGAAAGCCGAAGCATTGCGCCTCGGCTTTTCTGCTTGTGGTATTGCTCCTGCCGTAGCCGTCGATACTGAATACGAATCACATTTCAGTGACTGGCTGCAACGTGGAGGCAATGCGGGTATGGGCTATATGGACAACTATAAAGACCTGCGTCTCGATCCAAGACTGGTTCTTGAAGATTGCAAGAGTGTGGTATGCCTTGCGCTCAACTATTACCCTGCCAAGCGGTTGAAAAGCGACCAATACCAGTTTGCCTATTATGCCTACGGAAAGGATTACCATGACGTGATGCGTCATAAACTGAATGAACTTACGTCTGCCATCACAACTGCATTTGCAGACATTCCAGTGAAAACCCGTGTATGTGTCGACACTGCCCCTGTCCTTGAGCGATATTGGGCACAGAAGTCTGGTATCGGTTGGATAGGCAAGAACCACAACCTCATCATACCTCATCATGGCAGTTTCTTCTTCCTTGGTGAGATTCTTATAGACCAGCTGGTGGACAATTATGACACTCCAATGGGTTTCCATTGCGGGACATGTCAGCGATGTCTTGATGCTTGTCCTGGCATGGCTATCCATGAAGACGGATTCTTCGATGCATCATGTTGTCTGTCGTATATCTCCATAGAGCGAAGGGGAGACTTCAACCCAGATGAGGCTCGACTGATGAGTCACCAGCCGGGAGATACTCCTTATATATATGGTTGCGACCGCTGTCAGTTGGCTTGCCCACACAACAAGAATGCCTCACCCAATTCAACTGAAGAATTCAAACCATCGGAGTTGTTCCTCAACATGAGCCGCAACGATTGGAAACAGCTGTCTCATGCCGATTACCAACAGATATTCAAAGGCTCAGCAGTGAAACGTGCAAAGTTCGAAGGACTGAAACGAAACATTGATAACGCAGGCTCGCACGATGAAGATTGACAACTTTCACGTTGTCCCTGATAAGAAACTACAGGAGGCTTTCTATATTCTTGTCAAGTAGAAAATCGAGCAATCAGCTGCACAGGGCAACGCAAGTACTTGCATGCAATGGACGATACAGGTACTTGCGATGCCACTTGCGGTTACTTGCCGGAGAAGAGTTTGCCGAGGATGCCAAAGAGGTTGCTGACTGTTTCTTTGCTTTCCACCGGTATCTTGATGGATGTCTGTCCGGTATTCTCGTCGCGCTCCACGATGGAATCAACGAGCTTGGCTGTGGCTTCGGGTGACTTGAGTGTCTCTGCCAGTCCGGTGAGGAACGAAATGCCTTGGGCAACGAGTGCTTGTGGCTGTGTTGCCGGTTGGGATGTTGCGGTGTTTCCTTCTTCGTTGGGCGAAGTTGCAGACATGCCTTCCCGGGTATTCGCTTGCGCAACTCCTTGCGGATCTGTCGGTGTGTTATCGAATGGCAGCTCTTGTAAGCCGTCGAACGACTGCGCTTGCTGCTCGGGCGATGTATGCACTTCCTCTTCCGTGTCGTTCCCGTCAATCACTGCCTTTTCCTTATTCTTTTGTGCAGGTGCAGCCGGTGATGATTGCGATGCATACTGGTCTTTTGCGCCAGCCTGCTTGTCTGCAGATGCGGCGGATTCGGCAGAATCTTTTGTTTCGTTGTTATCCGTGTTTCCGTCAGCGGTTTCATCGGTGGCTTTTGCAGGAGTTCCTCCGGTGGATTCGGTTGCAGATTTTGTGGAATCCGGCTCTTCCTCCACGATTTCTGCCACGGTTTCCATAATCTGCTCAAACCTGTTCTTGCTGATGAATACGGAGTCTTCGCCATTGTCGAGAACGCCCTCGAACATGGATGTCTTGAAACGCAGTTTGTCGAGCATCCGGTCTTCGATGGATTCGGGCGCCACGAGGTTTATTACCTGTATGTTGTTCTGCTGGCCGAGTCGGTAGATTCGTCCTATGCGCTGTTCGAGCACAGCCGGATTCCACGGCAGGTCGATGTTGATGATGGTGGCTGCTGCCTGGAGGTTGAGTCCGGTGCTTCCTGCATCGGTGGAAAGGAACACGCGGCTTTCCGGCAGATTGTTGAAATTGTCTACCAGGTCCTTGCGCTTTTCCGATGGTATGCCGCCGTGCAGGTACTCGTATCTTATGCCTTTCTCTTCCAATTCCTTGGCTATGAGTCGTGTCATCCGCTCCCATTGGCTGAACACCACGACTTTCTCTCCCTCTTCACTCGTGATGTTGCAGATGATGTTCACACACTCCTTCACTTTTGTGTCGTAGCGTGTCTTTTGGTCGAGGATGTAGCTGCTGTCGCAAATCATGCGCATTTCCGAGAGAAAGAGCAAAAGACGTTCGCGGTCGGTTTCAGAGATGAAATGGTACTTTTTCCATTTGATTACGATTCTGCTCACTGACTCCTGAAACTCGTCGTGCATTTCCCTCTGCTCCTTTGTCATTGGTATGAAGAGATTCTTGTCGGTGCGCTTGGGCATTTGCAGTTTCACGTCTTTCTTGCGCCGGCGTATGAGTATGTCGCTCAGTTTCTTCCCTATATCGTTGAGGTTCTTGTATCCAAGCACTTGTCCGGTTTCGTCCGAGATGATGTGGTTTTGCTTGAACATATAATAAGGAGACAGACGGAAGTTGTCGACGAATTCAACGATGGAATAGAGTTCGTCCAGTTTGTTTTCCAGCGGCGTGCCGGAAAGGATTACGGAATAGTCGGACTGAATCTTTCTTGCAGCGCGTGAAATCTGTGTATTCCAGTTCTTCAGCCGTTGCACTTCGTCCATGATGAGCATGTCGGTCTGCAGGCTGCCCAGAATCTTGATGTCGTTGCATGCGCCATTGTACGACACAATCTTGTAGGGCTCGGGTCTTTGATAGGCTTCTTTCCTCTTGAGGTGGTTGCCTTCTACCACACACACTTCCGCATCCGTGAATTTCATTATCTCGCTTCTCCACTGGTATTTGAGCGAAGTGGGGCAGATTATCAGCGTAGATACAATCAGTCCTTCTTTCCTCAGCAGTTCGGCTGTGCCAATGGCTTGTATTGTCTTGCCAAGTCCCATTTCATCGGCAATGATGGCTTTTCCTGCCCGCGTGGCAAAGCGTATGCCTTCCTTCTGGTAGGGATAGAGTTTCACCTTGAGCAGGCTGTCGAGTGCGGCGTCATCGTATTTCTCCAGCAGCATCTTGCGGTTGGTTTTCTCGCGTTTCTCCACGATGAATCTGAGGGCATCCGCATAGCATCTGAACGTGTCGCTTATCTGCATGGCTTCCTGCATGAACGAACCGAACCTGCCGAATGACGCAGGCTTTAGCGTGTTTTGGCTGTCGAAATATTTCTTTGCCAGTGCACTGTAGGCTTCATGGTTGTCGGTGCCAATGCGTATTTTCACGCAGCGCTCGTCGCGATAGGAAAGATAGACGGATGTATAGGCAGGAATCTGCTGGTGCACGCGCAGCCGGCTTTTGGTGCAGAGCCATTTCTTCACGGCTTCCACATGCTTGCATGTGCCAAGTCGGGAAGTCTTGAAATCCATGCACGAGCAGTAGTTCCATTCGCTCTTAGCCCCCCGATACACCACCTTGTATGTGTTGGCAGTCTGCGGATTGGTCACTTCGTACTCGCCCGGACAGAGCTTGTCGTCCACGCAGGAGATAGCAAGCTTTTCGCTCTCAGCAGCCTGCTGGCGCAGTTTCACCTGCCAGTCCCGTACCGACATGCGTTCCGGTTTGCTGATATATGAAATCTTTGTGGTTTTCTTCTTGGTTCGAGTCTTTCTGTCCTTCGTGCCGTTGTGTGTCGCTTGCTTCTTTATGTTGCCCATCGCTTGCCCTTTATAGATTTATAGATTATAGATTTGCAAGACAAATGTACGAATAAATTCCAAGCAAACAGCCCTCCAATGGATATATTCACCATTCATGGCGCAGAATGAGCCACTTGCAAGTCCATTTGCAATCTCGGAGGGCGTTAAAGCGAGCGAAGGCTTGAGCTAGCCAGGAGTCGCATTTGCGTCAAATGCGCACCCGAGCAATAACTATCAGGACGCGTTTCACGGAAACGCTACTCCTATTAGCGAGCTGACGCTCGAGTGTCATCGCCGACGCGCTCGGAGAGCGCTGGCTCCTATTTCAGCGCTCCTATCCGGACAGAAACGGCAAACTACAAATTCAACAAAGAAGTGCACTTCCGATAAAATCTTGAAATGTTAAATTCGAGAGTTTTTCGTGCTTTGCAGCGAGAGATAAATAATCCCCAAAACAGCTCGTTTTACGTCCCTAGTCAGAGAAAATTATTTTCCCAGTCAGGAAAAAAGTTTTTTCCAGTCAGAGAAAATATACGGAATAAGCGGGCACGAAATGAAGGGCAAATGGTGGCTTCGGACATATCATCAAAATGTCGAATTAGAATGACTGATTTGGGGGTAGGAAATAAACCGAAGCCTATCCTAAATCCTCTCCTACGTAGAGAAGTATCTACGGGAGAGGGTTTAAGTGTGGCTTTCCTTATAGGCTTTCCAGCATTCGCTTGAGCACTACCTGGGCTGATATCTCGCGGTTGGCTGCTTCGGGGATGACGAGGCTGGTGGGGGCTTCGATGACGGAGTCGGTTACAATCATGTTGCGGCGGACGGGAAGGCAATGCATGAAGAAGGCATTGTTGGTGACTGCCATATGACGGTCGTCTACTGTCCACGACATGTCTTTGTTTATGACCTTGCCATAGTCTTCGGGACGTGTCACACCCGGACAGCTCCAGTTCTTGGCATAGATGAAGTCTGCTCCTTCGAAAGCTTTCATCTGGTCGTATTCCACCTTGGCATCGCCCACGAATTTCGGGTCGAGTTCATAACCCTCTGGATGGGTGATGACGAAGTCGACATCGGCTGCGTTCATCCATTGTGCGAACGAGTTGGGCACTGCCTGTGGCAACGCTTTTGGATGGGGCGCCCACGAGAGCACTACTTTCGGACGTGCTGTACGCTTGTGCTCCTCGATGGTGATGAGGTCGGCAAAGCTCTGGAGCGGATGAACAGTGGCGCTCTCCATGAAGAACACCGGTTTGCCGCTGTACTTGATGAACTGGTTGAGGATTTTCTCCTCGTAGTCGTCCTTACGGCTTTGGAAGGTTGCGAAACTGCGCACACCGATGATGTCGCAGTAGCATCCCATTACCGGGATTGCCTCGAGCAAGTGTTCGCTCTTGTCGCCGTCCATCACCACTCCACGCTCTGTTTCCAGTTTCCATGCGCCCTGGTTGACATCGAGCACAATGACGTTCATGCCGAGGTTCATCGCTGCCTTCTGTGTGCTGAGACGGGTACGCAGACTGTTGTTGAAGAAGATGAGGAGGGCAGTCTTGTTCTTGCCCAGTTGGTTGTACTTATAGCGGTCTTTCTTTATCTCGAATGCCTCGTCGAGTGCCTGACGGAGGTCTCCTATGTCGGATACGTTCTGAAATACTTTCATAATGGTTGTGTGTGTTATGGCTGGTAAATGCTTCTACCTGCCTTAGTCGAATAATGATGTTTTCTGTTGGATTCCCAGATAGCTCTGTGCATACTCCTTGGAGATGGAGTTGCTGAGGCTTTGGCAAACGTGCGAAGAGAAGTCGATGGCATAGCGCATGATGCAATCCCACTGTTCCTCGCTCATGTTCTGCACTGTGTCCTTGGTGATGTTCTCTTTCACCAGTCCATAGATGATCCCTGCATTGAAGTTGTCGCCTGCACCGATGGTGCTGACTGTCTTCACGTCCTTCACTGCATAGTCTTTGATTACCTTCGGGGATATGAGATGCACTTTCTTGCTTCCGTTGGTGCACACCATGTTCTTGCAATAGAAGTCAATCTCTTTCTGGTAGACACGGTCGGGGTCGTTGTCACCGAACATGTTGGCGATGTCTTCGGTGGATCCGCGCACGATATCGGCATATTCGAGGTTCTCGAGGATGTCGGGATAGAGTTTCATGGCTTCATCCTTGTGGGTGCTGCGGAAATTGAAGTCGTAGAAGATGATGGCTTCTTTCTCTTTCGCATAGTTGAGGAATTCTATCACCTTACTGCGCAGTACGGGATTGAGAACGAAATAGGAACCCATGATGACAATGTCGTTCTTCTCGATACGTGGCCAGATGACATCGAGCCTTGCCTTGGGATAGTCTTTGTAGAACTCGTAGTCGGCATCGTTGTTTTCGTCGAGCCATGCCAGGGATATTGGGGTGCGGCCATCGTAGTAGACGCACACGTTCTCGTTGTTGACTCCATTGTCTTTGAGGAAGTCAAGGATGATTCTGCCCACTTTGTCGTTGCCTGTCTCACTGATGAACGTCACGTTCTGACCGAGGCGTCCAAGGGTGATGACTGAGTTGAAGACGGAACCACCGGGTACGGCAGTAGTGGGTTGCCCATTCTTGAAGATGATGTCCATGATGGTCTCGCCTATTCCTATAATCTTTCGTTCCATATATAATAAGGTGTAAAGGGTGGGGCACAAAGGATTGCCGCCCTAAAGTCTATTGTTCGATAATTGTGATTATGTCGTCCAGACTGTCTGCCCGTAGCATGTAGGTGTCGAGCGACTTGCTTACCACGCCTGTGGTCTTCATCTGGTCGATCATCGAGAAGAGCGGATTCCAGAAACCGTTGATGTTCCAGAAGATGACCCGCTTGTGGTCAATACCTATGGATGCTTCGGCAAGGACGGTGAATGCCTCGTCGAGTGTACCTACGCTGCCCGGGAGTGCAATCATGATGTCGCTAATCTTGTTGATCCATGCCTTGCGGTCCTGAAGTCCTTCGGTGGGAACTCTGATGCCGATGCAATCGCTCAACATCTGCCGTTCCATCAGAATCTTGGGAACGACTCCAACGATATTGATGCTGCCTGCACGCTTCACGCCCTGTGCCACGGCTTCCATCAGTCCACATTTGGCTCCGCCATAGACGAGTGTGCGTCCGCTCTTGCCAATCCATTCGCCAAGGCGTCCTGCCTCGTCGTAGTAGACGGATGCCAAGTCGTTGGATGAAGCACAGAACACTCCAATCTTCTCGTTGACTGGCTTCTGTATGTTGTTGTCTGGTGTACTCATTTCGTTTGTCTCTTCTCTCTAAATGTCGATGGTCAGTTCCACGGGACAATGGTCGGACCCGTAGATGTCTGTATGTATCTCAGCTCCGGTGAGATGGTCTTTGAACCGTTCGGAGCATACGAAATAATCGATACGCCAACCGGCGTTCTTCTCGCGAGCGTGGAACCGGTAGGACCACCATGAATAGATGTCGGTCTGGTCGGGGTGGAAATACCTGAAGGTATCGATGAATCCGTGACCAAGCAGTTCGGTGAAACGTCCGCGTTCCTCATCGGTGAATCCGGCATTGCGGCGGTTGGTCTTTGGGTTCTTGAGGTCGATTTCTTCGTGTGCCACGTTCATGTCACCACAGACGATGACTGGTTTCTTCCGGTCGAGTTCACGGATATAGTTCTGGAAGTCGGTCTCCCACTGCATGCGGTAGTCGAGCCTGCGAAGTTCGTCCTGCGAATTGGGGGTGTAGACGGTGACGAGGTAGAACTGCTCCATTTCGAGCGTGATGACGCGCCCCTCATGGTCGTGTTCATCCATCCCGATGCCGTAGGCAACACTCAGAGGAGTGTGGCGGCTGAAGATGGCTGTACCCGAGTACCCTTTCTTCTCGGCATAGTTCCAGTAGGACTGGTAACCGATGAAATCGAGGTCGAGTTGCCCTTTCTGCATCTTCGTCTCCTGCAAGCAGAAGAAATCCGCGTCCAACTGCCGGAAGGATTCTTCAAATCCTTTCTGGCAGCAGGCGCGTAATCCGTTGACGTTCCATGAAATCAGTTTCATCTGATTCTGACGATTTATCTATGAATGTATGACGCAAAGTCGGTCTTGCGCATGTCGCCTTCGCGGGCGAAGGTGTCGTGCATTGCGAAAGCTGCGCTGAGCTTGTGGCAGAGCTGTCCCTTGTCGGCTATCTTGAGGTAGTCCCAAAGGAGCTGCTTGTAGTCTGGGTGAGCACAGTTCTCGATGATTGCCTTGGCACGCTCTACCGGTGACTTGCCACGGAGGTCAGCCACTCCTTGTTCGGTCACGATGACATTGACATCATGCTCGGTGTGGTCGATGTGGCTACAGAACGGCACGATGGCTGAAATCAGTCCGCCTTTGGTTACTGATGCACAAGTGAAGATTGAAAGGAAGGCATTGCGCTCGAAGTCGCCTGAACCTCCGATTCCGTTCATCATCTTTATACCGCTGATTTCTGTTGAGTTGGCATGTCCGTAGATGTCGACTTCGATGGCTGTATTGATGGCGATGACACCAAGACGACGGATGACTTCGGCATTGTTGGAAATCTCTGACTGACGGAGCACAAGCTTGTCTTTGAAGAAGTCGATATTGTCGTAGATGCTCAAGAGCTTGTCGTTGGTCACTGTGAGTGAGCAAGTGGATGCTGCCTTCACCTTGCCTTCGAACATGAGGTCGACGATGGCGTTCTGAAGAACCTCGGTATAGATTTCGAGCTGTGGGATGTCCGGGTTGCTGCCCAGGGCATAGAGGATGGCGTTGGCAGTGGTGCCCACACCGCTTTGCAATGGGAGGAAGCTTGGCGGGATGATGCCGCGTTTCTTCTCGTTCATAAGGAACTCTGCCACGTTCTGTCCAATCTTGTCTGTGATTGGGTCCTCACCCTTGAAGCTGCGAGCCTCATCCGGCAAGTTACACTCAACGACACCTACTACCTTCTTCGGGTCGATCTGCAGGTATGGAGTACCGATACGGTCGGTTACGTGCTCAATTGGAATAGGTTTTCTGCAAGGAGGGTCGAGTGGTTCGTACACATCGTGGATTCCGATAGACTTAGGTGAGTGGAACGCATTGAGTTCGAGTATGATGCCCTTCTTGGCAAGACGTGCTATAGTAGGAGAGATACCACCGGCAGCGGTGAGGTAGACTTTGTCGCCATCGATGGCGCACACTTCGATGATTGCCCAGTCCACATCGCCAAGGAAACCATAGCGGAGGTCCTGTGCCATCATTCCGAGATGGAGGTCATTGTAAGCGAACTCGCCACCGTTCACGTGTTTACGGAAATCGGGGTTGGTGGTGTATGGAGCTCTGTAGTGAATTGCATGCTCGTTGGAGAGGATGCCGTCACAGGACTGGCCTGTGGATGCACCAGTGAAAATACCAATTTGAAACTCTCTTCCTGCCTCATGCTCGCTGTGAGCTTTCTTTGCGATTTCGGCTGTTACAGCCTTCGCTGTACCTGCGGGAGTGAAACCACTGAGGGCGATATTGTCGCCATTCTTGATCAGTGCAGCAGCTTCCGCAGCTGTGATTTTAGTATATGACATGTTTTTGTTGTTTTGTACGTTTGCGGCAAAGTTACGAATTTTAATCATATGACGGCTCACTAAACACAAATAACTTATTATAATAAGGTGTAAACGGACAAATGAATGCCCAATTTATGAATCGGGTTAAACACTATCGGCTGTTTCTGATGATTTCACGTCAATGTTTATATGCGGTAAAGGAAGATTACTCTTAGCCCGTTCATCACAAAGGTAAAGTTCTGAACCAGCCATAACATTACGGCTCTACGCTGATAGGGTCAAACCATGCAAGGTCTCTATAACACCCACCGCAACTGCAGCTGGATGTCCTCCCTATGGCTTGCATTTATATTGTCAAGACTGCTGCCGATGGTATCTCTGTTGAAGTACTTTGACATGGATGCCTTGCCTGTGACATACAGGTTCTTCACAATGGGGTACGACAACAGAAGAACGAACCTCATGCCGTGGCCGTACTGGGACGTCATTCCAGATGAATAGGTCAATGACGGTTCGTAGAGATACACCCGTGAATTGTATGACGTCGTTTTGAAGTAAGTCAACATCAGGTCAATCCGCTTGCTGCTCTGTTCCTTGCTGGCGAGACGGATGTTCTGCGACAGCATGAAACCATGTTCGTTAGCTACGTCAGGATTGAAGATATAAGTGCCATACAGGATAGTTTTGGTGGAGAATACCGGTGTGAACTGCCTGTTGTACTGTATCTTCAGGTTTTGGTTCGTGTAATAGTGCAGTTCCTTTGCGTCATTCCCCACTTTATAGTCTTTCTGCTTCGACTTGATTCGGTAATTCACCATGAGTGTGGATTTGTCGGAAATGACGTATGTTGCCCGTGCAGAACCGTCTATCCCGTTGGATTTGTCGGACACCTGGTATTTTCTGTACGGAAAAGCGAAACAGTCCAGATAGGCTTCCAGATAGAGCCGGCTGAACACTTGCGATTTCACGCCAGCAAATAATCCTGATTCATTCTGAGGACTGCTGTTTTCTCCGAAGCTGTTGGCATAGAGCGTAGCATAACGTTTGTCGTAGTAGCGCTGCAAGAGTACAAGCGAAGTGTTGGAACTGGCTGTATATCTCAGGATATTGGTGGTTGCCACTCCTTGATTCACCTGTTCTCCAAACATATAGTTCAATGCAAATGCCGTCTCGCCCATAAACGAGAAGCGGCGATGACGGAAGGAATAGTTCACGCCAGTAGCGTTGAAATCGTTCCCTTGTGGGTTATACAGTCTGTAAAGACTCGACTCGGTGTTGTGCTTAGGAAACAAAGGAACGGAAAGATGTGTGTACATGGTGGTGATGCCGACACTCCAGCTGTTGTCGACATATTGGACGTTTCCGCCTGCCGACAGTTCCTTTACATTTCCTTTCTTGCTTTTCTCCAATATGGTGCGATGCAAACCGTCCTGTTTTAGCGATGAAATCGTCTCACATTCCTGGTCCTGGATAGTGGCAGTGGCAATCGTGCCGTCGATAGCCTGATAGGAAACGAAAGCCGACAGGTTCAAATGTCGGGACAGTCTCAGTGTCGTAGCCAAACCTCTGAAATGGTTCGTTTCCGACATCGACGAATGCTTGCTGATGCCCCGGTTTATGGACGATGAAGACGCGAGATATGAAACTTTTCCGAAACTCATGGAGTTGTTCACCACTAGTCCCTGACCGAAACTGAGTTTGTAGTCACCTGCCACCAGTTTCTGTATCATGCCAATCTTCTGCAGCATTACATATCCGGCAACATAGTCCACACCCTTCTCGCCCACATCTTTTTCCATCTGCAAACCGGCAAAAAGGTGTTGCATCGACTCGAAACGATAACGGAACGAATGGTAGTAGCGTGTTCCCTGATAGACCCGGTTGGGGTATTTCATAAGTATGCTGTCGGACTTGGGCTTGAACCCTTCCTTGGTATATAAAGGAATGTCTGAGCGCACGATGAATTCATTCTTGCTGTATCGCAGCAGATTGCGCAGACTGACGGCTTGCGATGAATCATCTGCCGACGTATCGACATAACAGAACAACAGAAGTTTCATCCGTGTTGGATAGTCGAGTTCACGTATGTACATGAGTTCACCGACAGACAAAACCGGATGGTTTCGCTTCACATAATCAAGTATTGCAAGAACCTGAGCTGTGGTGAGGAATGGCAGTTGCTGGAGTTGCTGAGCCGTTGCGCTGTTCAGTTCAAATGGATGTTGGTAGATGTCATAAAGGTCGGAGATGACATCTTCATCGTATTCATTTCCTTCATCATAGAGCGACTGGACAAAGTCATCCCAGCTGAGCCTTGCCTTTTCCTCTGTCTGTGCAGCGATGGAATGGCATTGCGCCAGCATAAGGCAGAATACTGCCAGAGATTTTATAAGGCGATAATTTCTCATAAGGTTGGTGCTATAAATTGATGGTTTGTATTGGTGGTTTTATATTGATTCCATGAATTTGCGGTTTGTATTGGCGATTTGTTCGTTTCTTGGGATTTGTGGCATAGCCGGAAACGGCGGTTTGCGGATCTTGGTATTGCTGTTCACGAGCGGTTGTCCAGCC
>CAVISR010000022.1:0-6709 GCA_963645405.1 Acutalibacteraceae bacterium | reverse complement strand
AGCCGCTTACGACCGGTTGTCCGTCGACTTACGACCGGTTGACTAATAGAACTTGTTCCAGACAATGTCCTGCAACGTAGGATATTTCTTGCGGTACCGGATGAGTGTCGGCATATCGATTTCACCGGTAATCTCACACTCCGTATTCACCGGTCCTTCGGCTATGGTGTGGCCGTAGGGATGGATGATTCTAGAGCCGCCGTAGTACTCGCCGTAATCATCGGTCCCGATGCGGTTGCAGGCAGCCACATAGCACTGGTTCTCCACTGCTCGGGCAACTGGAAGTGTCTCCCATGCCGCTTTTCGCACAGAAGGATAGTTGGCTGAATACACGATTAAATCGTACAGTATGTTGCCTTCTGCATCAGCGTTGTTGCGACTCCACATCGGGAACTGCAGGTCGTAGCATATCTCCAGCAGAATCTTGACTCCACGGAATTCCACTATCACCCGGTCGTCGCCAGCCGTATATTGTTTTCCTTCACCACCGTAGGTGAAGAGGTGGCTCTTGTCGTAGTGTGTCACCTTTCCGTTAGGTTCAACAAAATACATGCGGTTATAGTACTTTCCTTTGTCCTCCACCGCTATACTTCCACATATTGCCCCGTCAATTTCTGCCGCCTTCTGCTTCATCCATTGAAGTGTCTCGGGGTTGGATGCATGCTCGGCAAACCACTGGGGATAGGTGAGGAAACCAGTCGTGAACATCTCGGGAAGCAGATAGAGGTCTGAACCCAAACTACGGTCGATTGCCTCTCCCACTTTCCGGAGGTTGAACTGTGGCGACTGCCACGCTGTATCCTGCTGTAGAAGTGTTATTTTCATTCCTGATATTTCATGACAAATATTTCATACCAAACATCCCGTGCCAAACATTCCGTGGCTAATATTCCTTGCCTAATATTTTCTTCCTATCACATAGTCCACATATTCAATCAGCGCCTGCTTCACTTCGCTGTCCGGATATCTGTCCAGGAGTTTGCTCGCCTTGTCTGCATATTCATGCATGACCTTGGTTGCGTATTCGATTCCGTGATTCTGTCTGGTGAACTCCAGGAGGTGCTGGATTTCTTCTTCTGTAGCAATGCGGTCCTTCACCTTGCGTGCTATCTCCGTCGGGTCGATGTCGGAATGGGTGAGGGCATAGATAGTAGGCAGAGTTATCTTGCCTTCCCGCAGGTCGTTGCCAGTGGGCTTGCCTATATCGTCGTTCAGATTGTCGAAGATATCGTCTTTTATCTGGAAGCACATGCCGACGTATTCACCGAACAGTCTAAGGTTCTCCACATCATCTTCTCCTGCACCTGCTGTGATGGCACCCGACTTGGCACAGGCGGAGAAGAGCACCGCTGTCTTGTTTCTGATTATGTCGTAGTAGGTAGACTCCGACAAGCTGGAATTGGATATGTTCAACAACTGAAGCAACTCACCGTTGGAAAGTCCCTGTGCTGCATCCGACATGATATGCACGAGCTGTGTGTTGTGGGTCTTTGCAAGACTCTTCAGTGCAATTGCCAGGATATAGTCGCCTACAAGCACTGCCACCTTGTTGCCCTCGGTGTAATTCAGCGAGTCCTGTCCTCTCCGTTCGTTGCTTTCGTCAACTACATCGTCGTGGATGAGGCTGGCAGTATGGAACGCCTCGTATGCCACTGCTGCATTGAGCGTATTTTCGTTGATTTCACCGAACAGTTTGGCTGACAGCAGAACCAACATCGGGCGCATCATCTTGCCCGAACGTTCTTTCATGGCTGTAAGTGCCCTGTTGAGCAAGGGATTGTCATGTTGGTAGTGGTTGGCAAGAATTTCCCTGCATTGTTGCAATTCTGCTTGTACTATGCTGTTGTTCATACTTTTGGCTTATGGGCGATTATATTGGGGTATTTAGTTCTTGAAACTATGGATTGGGGCAGGTATGCGACCCTGGCGGTTGACAAACCGATTGCAACTGAATGTGTTGACCGGCATGATGGGTGCATAGCCCAGCAGACCACCGAATTCAACGGTGTCGCCTACTTTCTTGCCCTCTACCGGGATGATTCTTACGGCTGTGGTCTTCTGGTTGACCATGCCTATAGCGGATTCATCGGCAATGATGCCGGAGATGGTTGAGGCAGTAGTGGTGCCCGGGATGGCTATCATGTCGAGTCCGACTGAACAAACACAGGTCATTGCCTCCAGTTTCTCTATGGTGAGAGCTCCAGCCTCCACTGCATCAATCATTCCCTGGTCTTCGCTCACTGGGATGAATGCACCGGAGAGTCCGCCTACATAGCTGCTTGCCATGACTCCGCCTTTCTTCACCTGATCGTTGAGTAGAGCCAAGGCCGCGGTGGTGCCCGGTGCGCCAGCCCGTTCAACGCCAATGCACTGAAGGATATCTGCCACTGAGTCGCCGATGGCTGGGGTCGGTGCAAGCGAGAGGTCGATTATTCCGAACGGCACGCCCAAGCGCTTGCTTGCTTCCTGGGCTACCAACTGACCGACACGTGTTATCTTGAATGCGGTTTTCTTTATGGTTTCGCACAGAACTTCGAAGTTTGCATCGGGAATCTGCTGCAGAGCGTACTTCACCACGCCCGGTCCGCTGACTCCCACATTGATGATGGCATCAGCCTCGCTCACTCCATGGAACGCTCCTGCCATGAACGGGTTGTCATCAGGGGCATTGCAGAGCACTACGAGTTTGGCACATCCGATAGAGTCGTTGTCGCGGGTCAGGGCAGCTGTCTGTTTGATAATCTCGCCCATCAGTCTGACTGCATCCATATTGATGCCAGTCTTTGTGGAACCCACATTGACAGAACTGCAGATGCGCTCGGTCTCAGCCATTGCCTCAGGAATTGACCGTATCAAGAGCTCATCGCTGCGGGTCATGCCCTTCGACACGATGGCGCTGTATCCACCGATGAAGTTCACTCCCACTTCGTGTGCCACCTGGTCGAGGGTCTTGGCTATCTGCACATAATCGGACGGAGTATTGCAGCAAGCGCCTCCAACCAGGGATATCGGTGTAATCGATATGCGCTTGTTGACGATAGGGATGGCAAACTCACGCGAAATCTCCTCACCAGTCTTCACAAGATTGCTGGCATAGCGGGTTATCTTCTCCCGAATCTTGCCACAAGTGACCGACAAGTCATGGTCGGCACAGTCGAGTAGACTGATTCCCATGGTGATGGTGCGAACATCGAGATTCTCCTGCTCGATCATCTTGTTGGTCTCGAACACTTCGTTGATGTTAATCATATACGGTGCATTTTGTTAAAGATATCCTCAAGCTGGCATTTCACCTGCACACCTATCTCGTCGCCCAACTGAGCCAGTTCCTCGGTCACGCTTCCAAAGTCCTTGATGCAATTGTCCATGCTGACAATCATCATCATATTGAAGTAGCCCTGCACAATAGTCTGGCTTATATCCAGAATGTTAATCTGATTATCGGCAAGATGAGTGCACACTTTGGCAATGATACCCACAGTATCCTTACCAACAACGGTTATTATCGCTTTCGTCATGATGTAGCCTATTTTTTTGCAAAGGTAGGCAAAAATAATGACATGGTGATACTTGGAGCGACTATAAAGTCTGCTGGCATTGCCGTTTTGAGAATTATTTATACCTTTGCAGCGTGTTTGATACAAAAAGACAAGGATTCAGATGAGTACGACTATAGGATATTTGTCTCCAGTGAGTTGGTGGCAGCGATGGATTGCAGACGGCATGCCTGCGTCCGACAACGAGGTGAAGTTCGACAAACATGCAAACTTCAACCACTGCTTGATTGACTCTCCCAACGGACCGTTGCAACTGACCATACCGGTGCAGAAGCCAGTCCACAAGTCTCAACTCCTCAAGGATGTGAGGATAAGCGAGCACGACGGATGGAGACGCAAACACTGGCACGCACTGGAGTCGACCTACTTCAACAGCCCCTTCTTCCAGTACTATCAGGACGATTTCCTGCGAATCTATGAAGGAAAGCAAGAGTTCTTGGTGGACTTCAACCTTGAACTGCACGAACTCATCGTCAGTCTGCTCGACCTGAGGAATGTGAAACTGTCGTGCGATGCCAATGTCTCCATACGGAAGTACTACCAGGTTTTCAGCGACAAACACGGTTTCCTTCCCGACCTGAGCATAGCAGACCTACTCTTCAATATGGGTCCGGAAAGTATAATTACATTTAATAATAAAGTATAATCACACTTAAGGGCTTATCCTTACGATAATTTTTCGTACCTTTGCCCCAAATATAGGCTCATGAGGCGAATAGCCTTAGAGTAAAATCAACAGAAGAAACAAAAAACAAGAAATAAAAATGGCACAAGAAGATGTATTCAAGAAAGTAGTGTCACACTGCAAGGAATATGGATTCGTATTCCCTTCAAGCGACATCTACGACGGACTGGGAGCAGTGTACGACTACGGACAGAACGGAGTCGAGTTGAAGAACAATATCAAGCAGTACTGGTGGCAGAGCATGGTGCTCATGCACGAGAATATCGTCGGCATCGATTCCGCAATATTCATGCACCCAACCATTTGGAAGGCTTCCGGACACGTTGACGCATTCAACGACCCATTGATTGACAACAAGGACTCAAAGAAACGCTACCGCGCAGACGTACTCATCGAAGACCAGATTGCCAAGTACGACGAGAAAATCGAGAAGGAAGTGGCAAAGGCAAAGAAACGTTTCGGCGATTCTTTCGAAGAGCAGAAATACCGCGAGACAAGTCCGAAGGTTGCTGAAGAGCAGGCAAAACGCGATGCACTGCACGAGCGCTACAAGCAGGCAATGAACGCCATGGACCTCAACGAGCTGCGACAGATTATCCTCGACGAACAAATCGTATGTCCAATAAGCGGAACAAGAAACTGGACTGAGGTACGCCAGTTCAACCTTATGTTCAAGACCGAGCTCGGAAGCACAGCCGACGGATCGTCGACCATCTATCTGCGCCCGGAGACAGCACAGGGAATATTCGTCAACTATCTGAACGTGCAGAAGACCGGACGCATGAAGATTCCGTTCGGAATAGCACAGATAGGAAAAGCATTCCGCAACGAGATAGTAGCACGCCAGTTCATCTTCCGCATGAGAGAGTTCGAGCAGATGGAGATGCAGTTCTTCATCAAGCCTGGAACAGAGCTCAACTGGTTTGAGACATGGAAGAAGACACGTATGGCTTGGCACCAGAACCTTGGTTTCGGGGCAGAGAACTACCGCTTCCACGACCACGAGAAACTGGCACACTACGCCAATGCAGCCACAGACATCGAGTTCAAGATGCCATTCGGATTCAAGGAGGTGGAAGGAATCCACAGCCGTACCAACTTCGACCTCTCACAGCACGAGAAGTTCTCAGGCAAGAGCATCAAGTACTTCGACCCAGAACTCAACGAGTCATACACCCCGTACGTCATCGAGACATCCATCGGAGTCGACCGTATGTTCCTTTCAGTGATGTGCCACAGCTATCAGGAAGAGACACTGGAGAACGGCGAGACACGTGTCGTACTCAAGTTGCCGGCAGCCCTGGCACCAGTGAAACTTGCCGTCATGCCACTCACCAAGAAAGACGGACTGCCAGAAAAGGCACGCGAGATACTGAACGACCTGAAGTTCAACTTCAACTGCCAGTACGACGAGAAAGACTCAATCGGCAAGCGCTACCGCCGTCAGGACGCCATAGGAACACCTTATTGCGTCACTGTCGACCATCAGTCAATCGAAGACAACACCGTCACCATCCGTTTCCGCGACACCATGGAGCAGGAGAGAGTGAATATTGCAGATTTGAAGGGAATCATCGAAGACAAGGTGACAATCACCAGCCTTCTCAAGAAACTGAACAACTGATTATGACCAACGGAATGAAGTACATAAGCCATGCATTGTGTGTATTGCTGGCAACAACATGCCTGATTTGCTCTTGCAGCGAGCAAGACGAAGTCGATGAATACGCAAACTGGAAAGAGCGCAACGAACATTTCATCGATTCCATCGCCAACGTAGCCGCCACCAATGCCGACGGCTCATGGGAAATCATCAAGGCATACACCATAGGCGACTCCACAGAATTGTATCTGGGACATAATGAATACTTCATTTACGTGAAGAAACTGGAGACGGGGGCTGGAATCACCAGTCCCCTGTATTCCGACTCCATACGAGTGCACTACTATGGTAGCCTCATGCCGACCGCGCAACACCCGCAAGGCTACAACTTCGGAAAGAGCTACAGCGGCAGCACACTGAACGAAGCGACCGATGTGCCCACCATCTTCTGCGTCAACCAGAACATCGTAGGATTCAGCACAGCCCTGATGAAGATGCACGAAGGCGACCGCTGGCTTGTGTATGTACCATATTATCTCGGTTATGGCACATCCGAATACACCTCGGCATACATCCCAGCCTATTCAACCCTCATCTTCGACATGAAGCTCGCACGAATCTACCGCTACAATATCGACACCGATACCGCTTGGCATTAGGGCTTCTTCTAAAATCCTCCCATAGAAGCTCCTCCTAAATCCTCCCATAGAAGCCCCTCCTAAATCCTCTCCCGTAGAGAAAACTTACCATCCGGATGGGGCGAGCGCATGCGAGCTAGGAGCTAGCTCTCTCCGAGAGCGTTAAAGCGAGCGTAGGAAAAAGTGCGCTGTAAAACATTGCGAGCTGTGCTCGAACGTCATCGTC
>CAVISR010000021.1:2929-35042 GCA_963645405.1 Acutalibacteraceae bacterium | reverse complement strand
TTGTCTACGCTGGTGTAAGTGTAGGTGTCGGGGTAGTTGATGTTCAACAAATGGCCGTCGTTATCTATGTAATCCTTATCGTTGTAAGGGTAGACTGCCGATGCATTGTATTCCAGTTCTCCAACGATTGTTCCGGTGAAGGTGGCAGTTTCTGTGCCTTCGCCGCTTGCAATGGTGAATGGCTTGAACTTCCCTTCGTCTTTAGACCAAATGCCAATGACATCGCCCTTTTGCCAAAAGCCTACTCCCTGGCTGTCGAAGCCCACGCGTGTTGGTGCTCCGTTGCTGCCTTCAGTTTCCTGACTGGCAGTGACGGTGAATGTCTGCGGCTGTGGGGTGGGGCTGACTTCCTCGACATCTTCTCCACTTGAGCATGCAGCAGTCATGCTGACGACTGTCATTGCCGCCAAGTAAGAGATAATATGAAATCTTGTTTTCTTCATTTCTGTTTCGTCTGTCTTGAACTCGTTTGGTCTTGCACCTTTTGTCATTGTTTGTCTTACACCTTATTATATATAGTGCACGTTCGGATACCCAGGTCTTACACCTTATTATATATATACAGGTTCTTTCCTGCCTTTCTGTCTTAGTAGGCTCTTGCGATGAGAACTCTGCACTTTGCCGGCTTGCCGCTCACCATGTCGGTGCCCGGTGTCTGTTCGAACATGTAAGGCACGCAACGGATTGTGGCTTGTGTCTCTTCCTTGATCTTGGCTTCGGTCTCTGCTGTTCCGTCCCAGTGGCAGAGGAAGAATCCGCCGTCCTTGATTTTGGTCTTGAACTCCTCGTAGTCCTCACATTCGTAGATGTGGGCGTTGCGGAAGTCGAGCGCTTTCTTGTAGATGTTCTGCTGGATGTCGTCGAGCAACTGTTTCACGTGCTCTTCTATTCCTTCCAGACTTTCGGTCGACTTCTCGAGTGTGTCGCGGCGCATGAGCTCGATGGTTGAGTTCTCGAGGTCTCTTGCTCCGAGCACGAGTCGTACTGGCACGCCCTTCAGCTCGTAGTCGGCATATTTGAATCCCGGACGTTTGTTGTCGTCGTCGTCATATTTCACGCTGATGCCCATTGCCTTGAGTTTGTCGGCAATCTCTGTTGCCTTTTTGCTTACGGCTGCAAACTGCTCGTCGGTCTTCCATATTGGGATGATTACCACCTGGATTGGGGCGAGTTTCGGAGGCAGAACCAGTCCGTTGTCGTCGGAGTGGGACATGATGAGCGCACCCATGAGGCGGGTTGACACTCCCCAGCTTGTTGCCCAGGCATAGTCGAGTTTGTTCTCCTTGTTGAGGAAGGTGACATCGAATGCCTTACCGAAGTTCTGTCCGAGGAAGTGGCTCGTGCCGCTCTGCAGTGCCTTTCCGTCCTGCATCATTGCCTCGATGGTGTAGGTGTCGAGTGCTCCGGCAAACCGTTCGGTCTCGCTCTTCACTCCTTGTACTACTGGCAGCGCCATGAATTCTTCGGCAAAGTCGGCATACACCTTCAGCATCATCTTTGCACGGTCTTCTGCTTCCTCGCGAGTGGCGTGGGCTGTGTGTCCTTCCTGCCAGAGGAATTCGGATGTGCGCAGGAATATGCGTGTGCGCATTTCCCATCTCATCACGTTGCACCACTGGTTGCAGAGTATTGGCAGGTCGCGGTAGGACTTAATCCAGTTCTTGTAGGTGTGCCAGATGATGGTTTCAGATGTAGGACGTATGATTAGCTCTTCGTCGAGCTTTGCCGATGGGTCTACGACCACTCCGTCGTGTGTCTCGTTGGTCTTGAGGCGATAGTGGGTGACTACCGCACATTCCTTTGCGAAACCCTCAACGTGTTCTGCTTCGCGGCTGAGGAACGATTTGGGGATAAGTAGTGGGAAATAAGCGTTTTGCACGCCTGTCTCCTTGAAACGTCTGTCCAGTTCAGCCTGAATCTTCTCCCAAATGGCATAGCCGTAGGGACGGATGGTCATACATCCGCGTACGTCTGCCTGTTCAGCCAGTTCGGCTTTCACTACTAACTCGTTATACCACTGTGAATAGTTGACACTTCTCTTTGTCAACCCTTTTAAGTCTGTTGCCATAAAATCTGTTTTGTCGAATCAATGATGGATTAAGCTCCATTCCAATTTCTAATCGAGTACAAATTTACGAATAAATTCCATACGAGTTGTTACGTAAGCCCCGAAAAATGATTGAATGTGCGGTTTTTCTGAAAAAACTTTGGTCGGATGTGCTCTCGTTTGAAGAAAAAGACCGATATTTGCATTCCGAAACTGTGGTCGACCGGAACTGCAAGACCCAAACGAAGGCAGCAATCCGAAGCAGTGACCGAAGGGAACTGGCGGCGGCAAGTCAAGGACGTTGGCGGCGGAAGCAAGCAAGGGCAGACGCTGGCAGCAGTAAGGGCTGACACTGGCAACAGCAAGGGCTGACGCTGGCAACAGCAGAATCAGACGACAGCAACAGAGTAACAGTAAATCGAAACAGTAATATCGAAGATAGTAAACTTTAAAAACGATTCATTATGAACAAAACAAAGTTTGTGGCACTGATGTTGAGTGCTTTGATGATTTTATCAGGATGTAATATGAACAACACCACCAAAGGCGGACTCATAGGTGGAGGTAGCGGAGCTGCCCTCGGTGCTTTGGTAGGAAACCTCGTAGGCGGAAACGCAGGCGGCACAGTCATCGGCGCAGCCATTGGTGCAGCAGTCGGTACAGGTGCAGGCGTGCTCATCGGCAAGAAGATGGACAAGGCTAAGGCTGCAGCAGAGCAGGTTGCCAATGCACAGGTGGAAAGCGTTACCGACAACAACGGACTCGAGGCAGTGAAGGTGACTTTCGACTCGGGAATCCTCTTCGAGACAGGCAAGTCTACACTTAGCTCAACAGCCAAGCAGTCACTCCAGCAGTTTGCAAGCAAGGTTCTCCTTGCCAATACCGACATGGACGTAGCCGTTCAGGGATACACCGACAATGCAGGATGGAAGAACAGCACTGCAGAGCAGAGCACTCAGAAGAACCTCACACTCTCACAGCAGCGCGCTGACGCCGTTTCTTCTTACCTGAAGTCTCTTGGCGTTGCATCATCACAGATTGCATCAAGCACTGGCTATGGCGAATCAAACCCAGTTGCCGACAACTCAACAGCTGCAGGCAAGGCTCAGAACCGCCGCGTGGAGGTTTATCTCTATGCTTCAAAGGCAATGATTGAGGCAGCAAACAACGGAACACTTCAGTAAATTCCTTTTTTTCATGTGGTTTTAACCCATGTTTTTTCAGGTTTTAATTAATTACTTGGTTGGTGTGCGGGTCACCGCACACCTTTTTAATGCCAATGGCTTGATGGCTTAAGGTCAAGGACTTGATGACTTAAGGTCAATGGCTTGGTGGCTTAAGGTCAAGGACTTGATGACTTAATACCAATGGTTTGATGGCTTAACTTTATTTTATTGACCGCAAAGGTAGAACTTGATTAACCAACTCTGTCAGATGAATATAATAAGAGGAATAATAAGATGGGTGCTGAAACCCGCAATGTGGATACTCATATTTTTTCTTGGTTCAACGATTGCCATGACACTCGTCTATCGCTACTGCAAAGTCCCCATCTCTCCGTTGATGGTCATTCGGTTGGTTGACCAGGCAAAAGAAGGCAAGCAACTGAAGCTCGCCCACCATTGGGTTCCGCTAGACAGCATCAATCCTTCGCTTCCGCAGGCAGTGGTGGCAAGTGAGGACCAAAACTTCATGAAGCATCACGGATTCGACTTCGAGGCGATTGAAGATGCATTGGAGGAGCGTGAGAAGACCGGCAGAGTGCGCGGAGCAAGCACCATAAGCCAGCAGACAGCAAAGAACGTGTTTCTCTGGCCCTCGTCCACATGGGTGCGCAAGGGTTTCGAGGCTTATTTCACCGTGCTCATTGAGACCTTCTGGTCGAAGCAGAGAATCATGGAAGTCTATCTGAACACCATCGAGATGGGCGACGGTATCTATGGAGCAGAGGCAGTTGCGCTCGAACATTTCGGTTGCCACGCCATCGACCTCAATGCCAATCGCAGTGCACTGATTGCAGCTTCATTGCCAAATCCAATTAAGCGCAACAGCGGCAATCCTTCATCTTACATGTACAAGCGCCAGCGCCAAATCCTGCGTCAGATGCGCAATGTCGGTCCGTTTCCAATGACAGCGGAAGAAACAGCGGAGGAATAAACGTAAGTCTTTGTTCTGCTCGTTTTTAGGATAAAGTCCTGCTGTCTTTAGATAAGGCATAGCTTCTGGAATTGCACTTTACTTTTTCATTGAACAAGACATTGCTGATGTCTGAATCAAGACAACCGTTCGTATGAGCCGATACAACCGTTCGTGTAAGCCGATACAACCGTTCGTATGAGCCGATACAACCGTTCGTATCGTTCAATACAACTGGTCGTATAAATCGTTACCTTCGCTCGTATTGAAAACCGTGTTCTATTCTTTCTCGTATTGATAACAGCCAGCATCGGGATTGTTCGCCGGACGCTTTACTCCGTTCATGTCCACTTTGCAGTCATCGGGAGTGAGCGAGGCATCGCCCAGTCTGCGTGCGGCAGACAGTGAGTCGAGGCGGAAATCATAGAAATAAACGCTGTTGTCGATGGTGCGGAAGTTGGCGCCACGCACAATTTCTTCATCTGAACTCTCTCCGTCAGTGCTTTTTGAGTTAGCTCTGTACAAGCCGTTTGCCTTGTACAAACCATTTGCTTTTGCTTTATACAAGCCATCTGCCCTTGCCTTGCTTGCCGATGAACCATAGCCGGACTTCTTTTCCTCTTTGTCAAACTTGCAGCTGATGAAAAACTGCTCGTCGGCTTCTGTGGTGACGGTGTTGACGAGGGAATTGTAGAACTGATAGTTGAATGCAGCATCGCTGTCCTGCATCCTCGAGCCGTAGACCTCGTCTGTGGACGATCCGGTGATGATACAGTTGGCAAACTTAATCATTGTCAGCGGAAACTCCTTGCTGTTGTAGACATTGGCGAAGTAAAGTGCTGAGCCGTGGGTTGCATCCCAGGGATAGAACTGTGCAAGGGTGCAGTGGGTGAATTCGGTTGTTCCTCCGATTACTGTCGCGCAGTTGCCTCCTGCATTGCTCAGTTGGGTGTTCGACAGTGTGGCTCTTGTTGCCTGAAGGAAGATGGCATCGCCTGCCACATTGTGGATTTTGCAGTTGTGGACTGTGTACTTCAGTCCGTTGCCAAGCGAATCGTTGTCGGCGATAATTCCATAGTTCCCTCCGTGGATGTCGCAGTAATCGAAAGAGTTGTTGTGGCTTTCCGGATAGAGCCGTATGCCTTCCCACTGTGCGTCGAGCCTGTCGTAGGGCAGATAGGTGAAGAGCTTGTCGGTGCGGTCGCCTCTCATTGTGATTGGCTTTTCCTGCGTTCCTTCAGCCTTCAGTGTTCCGTAGACGCTCAGTCCTGAATATTTGTGGAAACAGAGTGTAGTGCCTGGTGCGATGGTCAGCGTTGCTTCCTTGGCTACTACGAGACTGTCGCGCACCACGATTGGGCGCACTGATGCCAGGGTTGTGTCCCTGCTTATTGTCTGTCCGCTCATCACAACCACGTCCTGTCCGTAGGCTTCGAGCATCACTTTCTGAGTCATTCCGTTTTCCATCGTGAAGAGTATGGAGTCGGTGATGAGGGTAGGGGAGTCGGAGTCGCGAGGGTCGACGGTCACTTCCACGAAGCAGAACATGCTGTCCTCGTGGTAAATCTCCACGTCAGTGAATTGTGTGGCATAGTTGCCGTCGAGGTTGATGCGGAAGCCGCTGCTCCCGTTGCTGCCAAGCCGCACGGACGTAAGTCTCACTCCCTTGCTGTTGGGGTTGTAGACCTTGAATTCCTTTGTTGCCGAACCCACGTCGGTGAATATGGTGTCGAAACTGATGGTGTCTTGCGAGAAACTGAGCCCTCCGTTGGGCGAAGTGGTGAATTCCTCTTCCTCGCTGCACGACTGCAGTCCGGTGGCTGCAATGGCGAGGATGCAAATCAGCGTTATGGCGATGTGACTTTTGCTTGTTCTCATTTGGTTCATTCTTATCTCTCTTAGAAACGCAAAACACTCCTTATTATTGTTTTTCCGCACGATTTTCACAAATTAAATCGTGGGAAGCGAGGCGGTGTGGAAAAAAATATTTACATTTGTACCTTGTTTTATATGGATGTATAGAAATGAAGAAAAAGGCACCAAGCAAAGGCTCACAGAAAAAGACGAGGACGAGTGTGGTGGACGTCGACATCATGTCGAAGGCGTCCATCGTGAAGTTTGTGATAGGATTGATTCTTGTATTCACGGCATTGTTCATGATTCTGGCATTCTCGTCGTTTCTCTATAGCGGAGCCTCCGACTATAATATAGTTGACACTCAGAGTTTTGCTGAACTCTACAATGAACTGACTTCGGGCGGCTCGCACGCACGCAACATCTGCGGCGCGTTTGGCGCCAAGACTGCTTTTGTGTTCATCAACAAGTACTTCGGCGTTGCGGCATACCTTGTTCCGGTGTTCCTCGTTCTGCTTGGAATGAAGCTCATCGGTTCGTTCCGCCTGCGCTGCATCCGTCTTTTCATCCTGCTTGGAGTGACAATGATTTGGGCAAGCATCTTGCTGAGCACCCTTGCCTGCGACATTCCGGCACTGGGCGACAATTTCTTCTATCTTGGCGGCTACAGCGGCATGGCAGTCACTAAATGGCTCGGACTGATGATTGGTTCGCCTGGCATCTACGGCATTCTGATTCTTGTGGCAATCTTCGTGCTCGTTTATCTCAGCACCAAGACCATTGAGGTTGTGCGCAACCTGATGCGACTCGAACGTATAAAGTCGTTCGGCAATCCGTTTGAGAGTCTGCTCAGCAAGAGTGATTCCGACAATGATGAAGAGTCGGAGGATGAGGGCGAGACTGGTGACGATGGCGAACCCACGGAGTTTGTCGACCCGAAAATCAACTTCATCGACTTCACTGCACAAGAGAAGCAGAGAGAACGTGAAGCAGCGGCAGCAGCTGCTCAACCGGCAGGGGAATCTCAACCGGCTGCAGCAAATGAAACTGTCGGCGATTCATCTGCAACAGTTGACTTGGGTGGGTCTACACAGACCGAACCCGTTGCATCTGTCAATGGCAAAGACGAAGATATGTTCCATGTTGAGACAGGAAGCACTGAACCTGCGCAGCCAGAGCCTCCGGTCGACGTAGCCGTTGGTTTTGATGCCGTAGTAGGACGCAGTTCGGGTCCGGCAACCGACAAGAACCTGAGCCGTGGCAACATCAATACGCCTTATGACCCGCGCCACGACCTTGAGTACTACAAATATCCGCTCCTCAGTCTGCTCGACAAGAGCGAAGACAGTCAACCGCGCATCGATATGGACGAACAGACTGCCAACAAGGAACGCATCATACAGGTGCTCCACAGTTTCGGTGTGGAGATAAGCAGCATCAAAGCCACCATCGGACCTACCATCACCCTCTACGAGATAACTCCAGCCGAGGGAATGCGCATCTCCAAGATCCGTAACCTCGAAGACGACATCGCACTGAGCCTTGCAGCCGAGGGAATCCGTATCATTGCGCCTATCCCGGGCAAGGGAACCATCGGTATTGAAGTGCCGAACAAGAAGAAGTGCATTGTGTCGATGGAGAGCATCCTCAACTCGAAGACCTACCAGGAGTCGAAGATGGAACTGCCGTGCGCACTGGGAAAGACCATCACCAACGAAGTGTTCATGATTGACCTTGCCAAGGCTCCCCACCTCCTCGTTGCAGGTGCCACCGGTATGGGTAAGTCAGTCGGACTGAACGCCATCATCACTTCATTGCTCTACAAGAAACATCCGTCGGAACTGAAACTCGTGATGGTCGACCCGAAGAAGGTGGAGTTCAGTGTCTACAATTCAATCGAGAACCACTTCCTTGCGAAGCTTGAGGAAGAGGAAGAGCCAATCATCACCGACACACAGAAAGTGGTGAAGACCCTCAACTCGCTGTGTAAACTGATGGACCACCGCTACGACTTGCTCAAGATGGCAGGCGTAAGAAATATAAAGGAGTACAATGCCGACTTCAAGGCACGCAAGCTCAATCCGATGCAGGGACACGATTACATGCCATATTATGTGGTGGTGATAGACGAGTTCGGTGACCTTATCATGACAGCCGGCAAGGAGATAGAATTGCCGATTTGCCGTATCGCCCAGTTGGCACGTGCCGTGGGAATCCACATGATCATTGCCACCCAGCGACCTACAGCACAGATTATCACCGGTACCATCAAAGCCAACTTCCCGGCTCGTATCGCCTTCCGTGTGGCAGCGATGATGGACTCACGAATCATCCTCGACCGTCCTGGAGCCAACCAGTTGATTGGACGAGGCGATATGCTCTACCTCAACGGCGGCGACCCGACCCGTGTGCAGTGCGCCTTTGTCGATACGCCCGAAGTGGTGAGAATATGCAAGTACATCAGCACCCAGCAGAGCTTCGGCCATGCAGCCTATCTGCCTGAGGTGGATGACGACGGTGACGGCTCTGGCGACGGAGGCTCGTCGGACTCAATCGGACACATCGACCCGATGTTTGAGGAATGTGCAAAACTCGTGGTGTCAAGCCAGCAGGGCAGCACATCAATGCTCCAGCGCAATTTCTCCATCGGCTACAACCGTGCGGGCAAGATTATGGACCAACTGCAGAAAGCTGGAGTCGTGGGCGCTCAGGTTGGAGCAAAGCCACGCGAAGTGCTGGTGCAGGACTTCAATACACTTGATACAATTATACGAAATTTAAAATAGCGGGAACAGACACTGGAAATTGACGGCGGAAATGGCTCCGGTCAACCGGAATTATTTTCCTAGTCAGAGAAAATTTTTTTCCTGGTCAGAAAAATAATTTTTTCCAGTCAGAGAAAAAAACGCCTCCAGTCAGGGCATAAAAGCCCTTCAGCCGGAGGACGGAAAATCTCCAGTCAGCGTCCGGGAAAAAGACAATAGGTAAAGACGAAATAAGAAATAAAGAACAATGATGAAACGATATTTTTTCACACTGCTGTTTGCTCTCGTGGCAATGGCAACCTATGCATTCGATGCAAAGAGCGTACTCGACAAAGTGTATGCAGAATACAAGAAATGTCCGAGCATCACGGCTGAGTTTGTCATCCGTGTGGGCGAGGACGAGGACGAAGGCACTGTGCTGCTCCAGGGCAGTAAGTTCCGCACACAGATGAGCAACCATATCACTTGGTTCGACGGCAAGACCATGTGGTCGTATGCCAAGGACAATGAGGAAGTGAATGTCACTGAGCCAACCCAAACCCAACTGGCAAAAATCAATCCGTATGCCTTCCTCGGCATCTACAAGACCGGATACGATGTGGCTTTCGGCAAGAACACCAAGGCTTATTACGAGATTGTCCTCACTGCCACATCATCAAAGTCGTCCATCAAGAAGGCGATTATCCATGTCAACCGCATGAACAACCATCCCACCTATGTGATGATGGGACAGACCAAGGGCAACATCGAAATCCGCGTCACTTCGTTCAAGAAAGGCAAGAAGCAGGCAGACAGCGCCTTCAAGTTCAATAAGGCAAAATATCCGAAAGCCGATGTCATCGACTTGAGGTAATGAAGCCTATAATTAGGAGCCAGCCCTCTCCGAGGGCGTTAAAGCGAGCGAAGGCTCGCGGGCTGTAAACAAAGGCGAACATACGTTCGAATGTCATCGTCTACGCGCTCGGAGAGCGCTGACTCCTACATAGCGAACTTGCGTTCGAACGACAAATAAGTGCACAAGCGCCCGACGAAAGCACCAGCGCTAGGAGCTAGCTCTCTCCGAGAGCGTTAAAGCGAAAACGTATTGCGAACTGGCGTTCGAGTGTCATCGTCTATGCGCTCGGAGAGCGCTGACTCCTACATGGCGAGCAAAGCTCGAAGGCATAGAAAGAAGAACGCTATATGTTTAATAAGGTATAGAAACAAGAACTCAACATATATAATAAGGTATAGAAAGAGAAAACAGATGGAACACATAAAATGTTTGATAATAGGGTCGGGACCAGCCGGCTACACAGCTGCAATCTATGCAAGCCGTGCCAATCTCGCGCCAGTAGTATATGAAGGAATTCAGCCGGGCGGACAACTGACCATCACCGACATGATAGAGAACTTCCCCGGACATCCCGAGGAATTGTCGGGACAGGACCTGATGGACCTGATGCGTCAGCAGGTGGAGAAGTTCGGTGTGGAAATCCGTGAACATATCTGCGTGAAGAGCGACCTCAGCAAAGCACCTTACACCTTCGCATTTGAAGACGGAAGTGAGGTTGTGGCTGATTGCGTAATTATTGCCACGGGAGCAAGCGCCAAGTTCCTCGGACTCTCCGACGAAAAGAAATACATGGGGCAGGGCGTCAGCGCTTGTGCCACATGCGACGGCTTCTTCTACCGCAAGAAAGTGGTTGCCGTTGTCGGTGGTGGCGACACAGCCTGCGGCGAGGCACTCTACCTTGCAGGACTTGCATCCCATGTCTACCTGATTGTCCGCAAGCCCTATCTCCGCGCGTCGAAGATTCTGCAGGACAGAGTGGACAAGAACGAAAAGATTGAGATTCTCTACGAGACCAACACCGAAGGACTCTACGGAGACAACGGAGTGGAGGGCGCACACCTTGTCCATCGCAAGGGCGAAGCCGATGAATCCCACTACGACCTGCCGATTGACGGATTCTTCCTTGCCATCGGTCACAAACCCAACTCCGATGTGTTCAAGCCCTGGATTGAAACCGACGAGACCGGTTACATAAAGACCATCGACGGCACACCGAAGACCAACATTCCCGGTGTGTTTGCTGCCGGAGATGTGGCTGACCCTCTCTATCGCCAGGCAATCGTTGCTGCAGGTTCAGGCTGCAAGGCAGCGATGGAAGCAGAGAAGTATCTCGCTGACAAATAAAGATATATCCGTATGAAGATACTGATGCACAACTCTATGGACTTGCGCTTCAAGTCCGCATGCCATTGCTTGCTGGTTGTGGCATCAGTAGTCATGCTTGCCTCATGCCACAGTTCAAAGTCAGTGTACTACAAGAATGTGGACATGCGTGAACTGGCACGGGCAGGTCTTGCTCTCGGGTTCGACATCCAGGAAGACGATGAATGGGCGCTGATGATTGAGTCCGCCAAATGGCTGGGCACGCCCTACCGAAGTGGAGGCAACACCAAGTCGGGGGTCGACTGCTCCGGACTGACAGTGCAGATATTCCAGACTGTCTATGGCAAAACGCTCCATCGCCGCAGCCTCGACCAATATGAGCAGGACTGCAAAAGGGTGGGCGACAACAGTCTGAAATGCGGTGACCTCGTGTTCTTTGCCACATCGGGCAAGGTGAAGCGCAAGAACATCAACCATGTAGGCATCTATCTGAAGGACAACCTCTTCATCCATGCCAGCAGTTCGCGCGGTGTGGTAGTCGACAATCTCAACAGCCGCTATTATGTCGACCGCTGGATTGGAGGAGGCAGAGTGAAATGAAGTTGGCATCATCTTTGATTCAGTAATCAAGCAAACTATGGTTCAGGCTCAAGCATCTCGTGACTCAGGAATTTAGTTACCCATAGAAAACAATAACGTATAGCGTTTATAACATAGAAGAAAAGGACGTATGGCATTAGGAAAATGGATTGGAGGCATCTTTGGCGCATTTGCAGCCGGACCTATCGGAGGAATATTGGGATTCTTCCTGGGCTCGTTGTTTGACAACTTGAATGAACCTGATGAAGAGAAACAAGACCGGCATCAGCGTCAGCGTCGTGTCTATACCCAAGAGTCGAGCAGCCGCAATGGTTTCCTGTTCTCGATGATGCTCCTGATGGCACACATGATTCAGGCAGACGGCAAAGTCATGCATTCCGAGATGGAATACGTCCGCCGTTGGCTCAAGCATAACTTTGGCGACGAAGCCATGCGCGAAGGCGAGGGCATACTCAACCGCCTGTTCGAGTACCGTCGCCTGTATGGCGAACAAGCATGGAGCCAACAGATTTACAGTTGCTGTACCCAACTCGCAACCATCATGCCCGCAGACCAGCGCCTCCAGTTGGTCTCCATCCTTGCCGAGATAGCCAAAGCCGACGGCAGTGTGGTGGATGCCGAAGTGCAGACCTTGAAGCAGATGGCACTGGCAATGAGGCTCGACATGAATGTGGTCGACCAGTTCCTCTCGTTGGGCGGAGATTCACTCGACGATGCCTACAAAGTACTTGGGCTCACACCCGACGCCACCGACGAAGAGGTGCGCAAAGCCTACAGGAAGATGGCACTGCAATACCATCCCGACCGTGTGGCAACCCTTGGCGAGGATGTGAAGGAAAATGCCAAGCGGCGTTTCCAGGAAATCAATGCCGCCAAAGAGAAGATATACAAGGCAAGACACATGTGATGCAGCTGTATTTTCATACAGTCAGCATGATTTCCTGCGAAAATCCCTTGTCAGCTCATCAACTTTTTGTACATTTGCAATAGATTACTAATTAACTACATATTTATGAAAGCAAAGGTTTTAACCCTTGCCTTGGGTGCAATGTTCGCATCTATGGCAACCCAGGCTCAGCCTGCCAATTGCTGGAACGATCCAAGGGTCAACAGCGACAACCGTCTCGACAATGTGGCTACTTTCTTCGCATACGAAACCAGCCAACTTGCGCAGACCGGAGTGAAGGAAAAATCCAGCCGTTTCCTCTCGATTGAAGGCAAATGGAAATTCAATTGGGCAAAAGATGCCGACAAACGTCCCGAAGGCTTCTACAAGACAGACTACGACGACAGCCATTGGGGCACAATGCCAGTCCCGGGCATCTGGGAACTCAACGGCTATGGCAATGCCATCTACGTCAACAACTGCTATGCATGGCGCAACGACTGGGAGACCAATCCCCCTTATGTCAAGGATTTGGAGAACCATGTAGGTTCCTATCGCCAGACATTCACCCTGCCAGCCGACTGGAAAGGCGACAAGATCTACATCCACATCGGTTCAGCCACCAGCAACCTCACGATGTTCGTCAACGGACAGTACGTCGGCTACAGCGAGGACTCGAAAGTGGCAGCCGAGTTCGATATCACCCCTTACGTGAAACCAGGAGAGAAGAACCTCATCGCAATGCAAATCATGCGTTGGTGCGACGGTTCCTATCTCGAAGACCAGGACTTCTGGCGTCTCTGTGGCATTGCCCGTGAGTGCTACATCTATGCACGCCCCTCAAGCCACATCCACGACCTCTTCATCACCCCCGACCTCACTCCCGACTATAGTGACGGAATGCTCACCATCAAGGCCGACATCGATTCACCCGAGTCAGGCAGCAAGGTGGTGTTCACCCTCAAGGACAAAGCCGGACAGACAGTGAAGGAGCAGACAGTCGATGCATCCAAGAATGTGGAATGCACCATTGCCCTTCCCGACTGCCACAAGTGGAACGGTGAAGACCCCTACCTCTATAAGTTGTACACCACACTCCAGAAAGACGGCAACGTCATCGAAGTCATACCCCAGAACGTAGGTTTCCGCAAGGTCGAGATAAAGAACCGCCAGCTCCTCGTCAACGGACAGCCGGTGCTCATCAAGGGAGTCGACCGCCACGAGATTGACCCCGACGGAGGCTATGTCGTAAGCTACGAGCGCATGGTGCAGGACATCAAGGTGATGAAGCAGCTCAATGTCAATGCCGTCCGCACCTGCCACTATCCCGACGATCCGCGCTGGTACGACCTCTGCGATGAATATGGCATCTACATGACATCCGAGTCCAATATCGAGAGCCACGGAATGGGTTATGGCGACAAGACCCTTGCCAAGCGCGAGGACTACCACGATGCACACATCGAGCGTCAGATGAACCATCTGAAGGCATACAAGAACCATCCAGCCATCATCGTCTGGTCACTCGGCAACGAGTCAGGCTACGGCAAGAACTTCGAGGATGCCTACGATTGGGTAAAGCAGTACGACCCCTCACGCCCATGCCAGTTCGAGCAGGCAGGACAGAACGGCAAGACCGACATCTATTGCCCGATGTACGCAGGCTACGACCATTGCGAGAAATACGCCCAGGGCAACAACCCACGTCCGCTCATCCAGTGCGAGTATGCCCACGCCATGGGTAACTCCATGGGAGGATTCAAGGAATATTGGGACCTCGTACGCAAATATCCAGCTTACCAGGGCGGCTACATCTGGGACTTCATCGACCAGGGCTTGCGCTCCAAGAGCAAGGTCACAGGCAAACAAATATGGACCTACGGTGGCGACTACGGCCGTTTCCCCGCATCAGACAACAACTTCAACTGCAACGGAATGATCAACCCCGACCGAGTGCCCAATCCACATGCCTACGAAGTACAGTACTACTATCAGAACATCTGGACAACCCTCGTCGACAAGAAGTCAGGTAAGGTGGAAATCTACAACGAGAACTTCTTCGAGCCAATCAAGAACATCACCCTCCACTTCACCATCGAGGCACAGGGCGAAAAGGTAGAAGAAGGAACCATCGACCTCACAAGTCTCAACATCAAGCCACAGGCACGCAAGACAGTGAAGATACCGGCAATGGCAAAAGCACTGAAGAACAAGAAACTCGCAGGCAAAGAGATAGTTTGCAACATCAGCTACAAGCTCACCTCCGATGCACCGCTCCAGAAGCAAGGCGACACCGTTGCACACCAGCAGTTCGTCTTGTCCGACTATAAGTTCGTCGACACCAACGCCCTCATGACCCAGTCCGCAGCCGGCAACATCGAAGTCGAAGACCACAGCGCCTATCTCCTCGTCAAGGCAAACAAACTCGGAGTCACATTCAACAAAGACAACGGCTTCATCGCCTATATCGATGTCGACGGAAAACCAGTCATGAAAGAAGGCTATGAACTCAAGCCCGACTTCTGGCGTGCAGCCACCGACAACGACTACGGAGCAGGAATGCAGCGCAGCCTCCGCGGATGGAAGAACGCAGGCTTGCATCTCGACAACCTTAAGTACGACAAGGACGGCAACAACTATGTTGTGAAAGCCGACTACACCGTCAATATCTCAGCCCAGAAGAAAGACGGCCAAACCCAGCCAAAGCTCAGCATGACCTACGTCATCACCCCGGCAGGCAAAGTCATCGTGACCGAATCCATGACAGTAGGCGAAGACGGCAAGCACTATCCGCAACTCCTCCGCTACGGCATGGAACTCGAGATGAACCAGGCATACGACCAGATAGAGTTCTACGGCAAAGGACCACAGGAGAACTACATCGACCGCAACAACTTCGCCAACCTCGGAGTCTACAGGCAGACCGTAGCCGACCAGTACTGGGGCTATATCCGTCCGCAAGAGTCAGGCAACAAGACCCAGGTACGCTACTGGAAAGTGACCGACAAGTCAGGCAACGGACTCCTGTTCGAAGCACCTGAGCCAATGGAATGCCAGTCCATCCCATATCTCTACGACGACCTCGACCCAGCCACCGAGAAGGCACAGCGCCACAGCGGCGACCTCACACCGCGTCCGCTCACCTCAGTCCACATCGCCCAGCGTCAGATGGGAATCGGATGCGTCAACTCCTGGGGCGCATGGCCACGCAGCGAATACCAGATGCCGTGCCAGGACCGCACCTTCACCTTCGTGATATCAGCAGCCAACTGACAAGGTTTCAAACATAAAAGGCATATATACAATAAGGAAGGCTTTCCCATGTGGATTGCCTTCCTTTTTTCAGAAGCTATCTCTCTCCGAGAGCGTTAAAAACAGGAGCTAGCCCTCTCCGAGAGCGTTAAAGCGAGCGCGGGTTTGTGCGTTGTAATATATGCGAGCATTGTCGAGTGCACATTGTAATAGGAGCTAGCTCTCTCCGAGAGCGTTAAAGCGAGTGCAGGCTTGTGCGAGGCAATAAAGCGAGCATTTGCTCGAGTGCATTGCAATAGGAGCTAGCTCTCTCCGAGAGCGTAAAAGCGGGCGTGGGCCCGTGCGTTGTAAAACATTTGCGAGCTTTGCTCGAATGTCATCGTCGACGCTTTCGGAGAAAGCTGACTCCTACCATGCGGCTTGAAATACTAAGCGAGCATTTGCTCGAATGCAACCGTCTAGCACTCATAGAACCTTCTTCGCTGTTTTTGCTTGCGTAGCAAGCTTGTTTTTGCTCGATGGATATGGAATGCAGCGTGCTGCATAGAAGTGGAGTTCTTATTGACAGTGGGAGCTTGCTCACAAACTGACAATAGAAACTTCACTTCGTCAGCTTTCAAAGAAAGCTTCCATATCTCTCGGGTGTTTTTCATGTATTTTTCGTTCTTCCCACACTCCGCATTGCTCCGTTCTATCCGTTCAATCCGTGTTCCATTTTGTTGCACCAACTGACGAAACATCGGTTTTGTAGTTAACTAACTCTAAATTTCACTGACTTTATACTCTGCTTGATTCCAAATCAAAATAAAAGTTTTATATTTGCATCGCACTGTGCTTGCAGAAAGCCCGCAAGGGTGACATGTGGGTGGGTGCTACTTTGATGGAAGGAGCGTTTATCAGCGCTTGTCTTTGACCTTCGAAACTTCGCAAATCTCGAAAATCGTCAAAGGACAAGACAACGGTAGATGTTCACGGTAGGTATATTGTGTACCTTGCTGTGGGTTGTCGTATAGATACATATATAATAAGGTGTATTTTCCGGCTGCTCATGCATGGGATAGATATATACCATGCGTGGGCTTTCTGCGTTGTCCGTCTCGACGATTTGGGCAATGCGAAGGCCTCGAAGGTGGGATGGGCAAAGAGAGAATCCCACGCACCTTTTATTGAGGCGCAACTTAGTCAATGCAATCTTCCGATACTTTGGGATTCAGTCGGAGCTTTATATGGATCGGAACCAAAGTGTACAAGATAACATGGGATAAAGAGACTGGCGGGGTGTTGCTGCACTCACGCATTGTGGAGGGTACACTTGGAATATCTCCTAGACCTGTGTTTTGGGAGGAACTAGACCTGCTGGAGCTGGACAAACTCGGGTGGAAATATCCACATGCCGAGGAGCCAATCATGTGGGCCGTGAACAAGCAATATTGGTATCGGGGCGAACATCTCTTCGATGCCAAGGGGGCTGACATATACACCAAGCCCACTCTGGAAATGCAGCAGGGGGTAGAGCCGATGGAATTGCATGCCGTCGATGTCAAGACGATGCTCAAGCGTACCTCAGACCTGATGTTTGTGTTGGAGAATGAAGCCATTGAGTTTATTCACGACACCTATCTGGCTTACGCCAAAGTGAACAAGACCTACGCCAAAGCCGAGGCCAACAAACTCGACTTTGAGGCTATGGCTGAACGTGTGGAGAAGAAAAGCAAGCAAAAGATGGCGGTGGTGAAGCAAGACTGCGACTCCTTCGACATCATGCCATTGTCTACTGCCGAGAAAGAGGGAAAGCGCGTGTTACTCTCTACCAAGATAGACCGTTTCATTGCCAGTTTCTCAGGCGGCAAGGACAGCCAGGTGGTTCTCGACCTTTGCACAAGAGCTATTCCACCAACCGATTTTGAAGTGATATATAGTGATACCGGCTATGAGTTGCCACCGTCACTTACTTTATATAAAGAGGTGGAGGAATACTACAAGGAGAAATTTCCTACACTCCGCTTTCTTATGGCACGCAACCATGAGTCGGTGCTCAACTATTGGGACAAGATTGGCACACCAAGTGACAATCACCGCTGGTGTTGCTCGGTTATGAAAACTGCTCCGCTGTATAGGATGCTAATGTCAGGTACTGATAAGCGCCAGAAATTTTTAGCTTTCGAAGGAGTTCGAGCAGAAGAGTCTGTAACCCGAAGCGAGTATAATCGAATAGGTAAGGGCGTAAAACATAAGTTTGTTATAAACGCCCGCCCCATTTTGAATTGGAATACAACAGAGGTGTTCCTCTATCTGTTTGAACATAGTCTGCATATAAATCCTGCTTATAGAGCCGGAAAGCCAAGAGTTGGGTGCGTTCTTTGTCCATTCGGGTCTCCTTGGGATGACATGGTAGTAAGCAATTGCTATTCAGAAAGTCTAAAGCCTTTCTTGAAAAGGATAGAAGCAAATGCAATTGCAAGAAAGATACCAAACCAGAAAGAATATATTGCTGAAAGAAAATGGAAGCTGAGAAGCAGTGGTAAATTTTCTGAGGATAAGGCTTCTGTTGCTTTTTCGTCTTCCTCTAACAAATGGCAGGCGATAGTAAAAAGTGCAGGAAAAGACTTATTCACTTGGTTTACTATTATTGGGGAATATAGTATAAAGGAGAAGCAGAATTCAATCATTGGTGAATTGGAATTCAAACATGAGATTTACAATTTTGAGGTTCACTTTGGTAAAGAAAAGAATGATTTCACTTTTATTTTATATGACAATAATAACATTCAGCTAAGATATTATTTAAGGCGAATAATCAACAAAACAACATATTGCATTAACTGTGAAGCATGTGAATTGGAATGCCCAACAGGAGCACTCTCTGTTTATCCACAAATACGCATAGACAAAGAGAAATGCGTTCATTGCTACAAATGCTTGGAGTATCATAATGTAGGTTGTATTGTCGCTGACTCAATGATAAAGCCAACTACAATAAATTTATCGAATATGAAAATATCAAAATATGGAACATTTGGCATCCATCAAGAATGGGTTGACCAATATCTAACAGATCCAGACTCCTTTTGGGAAGATAATTTCCTTGGTGTAAAACAAGTTCCAAGTTTTAAGGCTTGGCTCAAAGACGCAGAGATTATTGATGATAAATCAAAACTTACGCCTTTTGGAGAATTGTGTGTTGAAATAAATAAAGAAAATGCAACTCTTTTGTGGGAACTTATTCAAATTAATCTGGCTTACAATAGCCCATTGATGAGTTGGTTTACTTCTGCAATCAGTATTAATGCCGAGGTTGGTAGAAAGGACCTGGACAAATTGGCTCTTGAGTATTTCCAACAGACATTTAAGCAAACAACGATTACGTATGCAATACAGGCTTTAGTGCAAACCTTCAAATATTCTCCCATTGGTGAAGAGTTTATGCAGTTTGTTTGTCAAGATGCTAAATGCTCATCTTTCCAAAGAATGTCCTATAATGATCTGAGTCCTGAAGCAGTTGCATATTCATTATATAAGTATGCTCAACATAATGGCATAAGAATGCTAAGAGTATCAGATTTGTATCGTCCTGAAGAAGAGCATGGTGTATATAAAGAGTTTGGAATCAGCAAGATAGAGCTGCAAAAGAAATTGAGATACTTGTCTTCTGACAAAAACAGAGTCCTTGTCGCAGAGCTTTCTATGGGATTGGATCACATCACTCTTCGTGACGATTTGGACTCAGAAACGACACTTAAAACATTGCTTGAATAATGAACGGATTTGTCGTCAATCTGTATAAGGACATGTTACTATCTATGCGCCAAGGAAACGGAACAAATGGCAAGTCTATCGCAAAACCGATACTAATGCTATCCATCATAGATGTTATATCCTTGTCAAAATTAGAATGTAACCAAATTTTGTGGAGTGACGCTCAACTAATTGATAGTTATAAACGTTTGATGCTCCAATATGACAGCCAAGGCAAAATTCCATTAGTGGTTCCATATTATCATCTGGCATCTGCACCATTTTATCATTTAGTATGGCAGAAAGAAAACAGACCATCGATTAAAGGACATACTCCTTCTGCCAAGTACCTCCGTGAGAATCTGCTTTATGCAAAGTTGGACGATGAATTATGGGACCTGTTGCAAGATGCGGAGAGCAGGGACTATCTGAAAAGAAACATCATCAAACGTTACCTGACCAAATAAAGAATAACAAGCAAAATTCATACGCTTATGGCTACTAAGTATGACGACATTATAAAACTGCGTGGAGGCAAGGCAGCCTACGACATCGCAGAGGAAAAGAAGGGTGAATGGGTCTCGTTCATCCCCAACGAACAGTTCAACTCCGTATTACGCACGGTCATAAAGAGCGTGCGTGGCAACGACATAGACAATCACAAGAGTTTCTGGATAAACGGTACTTACGGCACGGGTAAGAGCCATGCCGTCGCCGTCATCAGCCATTTGCTCGGGGACGAAGTAGACGAGATACGCGACTGGGTGGACTATGAATATAAGGACGCCAAGTTCGACTCCATCCGCCAAGCCATTTACTCCCTCCGTGAAAGCAAACGTCTGCTCACGGTAAACGTGTATGGTCTTGGAGCCATGACGCACCCTGGCGACCTTGCACTCGTGCTGCAGAAAGCCGTGACAGAGACCCTCCGGAAACACAAGATAGAGATAGCTGTGCCGACAGACTATGAGAACTATATCGAGCAAATACGCCAAAACCCGGAAATCTGGAACCACCTGATAGACACACATACAGCCCTGTCATCGGTAGTGGACGACAGCGAACAACTGGCAGAGAGTTTGAAGACAGGCGACCTCGGCATCTTCCACCGTGTTACCGACACTCTGCGCGAAGCACAACTTGATATTCGTCTGAACAACGACAACATCAAGCAGTGGCTCACTGAGGTGCAAGACAAACTGGCAGAGATAGGCACTTACAACGGTCTGCTCATCATCTGGGATGAGTTCACAGACGTGATGACAGATGCTATCGGTGTACCCGTGCTGAAACAACTACAGGAGGTGGCACAGAAGTTCATGAATGAGGAAAGCAACTCTTACATATTCCTTATTTCCCACCCGTCTGCCTTCAATGGTATCGACTCGGAGCAACTGAAACAGACGGACGGACGCTATCACCGCATGAAATACAACATGGAGTCGGTGTCTGCGTTCAAGATCATGTCACGCAAGTTTACTATCATTGACGAGGAGCGCCACCGCCAGATGCGTGAGCAGTTCTATACAATGAACTCCCAATTGCTTGACATTTTCACTGCTACCAGCAATGACCAGCAGTCCACCCGTGAAGACCTGTTCAATCTCTATCCCTTGCACCCCGGCACAGCCAATCTTGCCACCCATTATGCTACGGTGGTAGGTTCGTCAAGCCGAAGTGTATTTGAGTTTCTTGGTCAGAACGACTCCATCCGCGATTTTCTCGACAGTGAGGAACGCTTCCTTAACCGTGACACCATCACCGCCGACTATCTGTGGGACTATGTGCTGAAGGTGTTCCAGGACGATGTGACAAACTATGGAGCCGTCACCGAACGCTACAACTCCTACAAACTGCAGGTAAGCAACGAGGGAGAAGCCCACTTTGCTGTATTCAAAGGCATATTGCTGCTCAATGCTTTCAACAACGTATCCGGCGAGAACAACAACGGCCTTGTGACACCCTCCGAAGACAACATCCATGCCCTCTTTGCCGGCACTCGCTATGATGACGAAGTGGATACCGTGTTGCAGTGGTTCAACGAGCAAGGCATCATTCAGCGCGCACCGGGCGGACTCTATTCCGTACAGTTCTCCGCCTTGCCGTCAGGTGAGATAGAAGAGAAGAAAAACGAGATGCGCAGTGTGCAATACCGTTACACCAGCCAGATACTAAACTTCTCGGACGCAGCCTCAACCTCTTTCGAGAAGAAGATGATGCAGAAGGTGATACGTCCCTACGGTTTCAAGTTCTTCTCCGATCAACAGAATGAGGCCGTGCTACGTAGCCAGATCAAGAGTGCCAAAAGGGATACAAAGTCCAGTGCCCTCTTCTTCGCCCTGCTCATGGCACGCAACAATACAGAGTTGGGCATACTGCGTAGTTTTGCAGAAAAATGTGCCGAGGATGAGAACGACAAGGATCTGAAGGACATCGTGTTCCTGGTGTTTGATGAGGTATTGACCGATGCCAAGTACGAGCAATTCATTGAGTATCAAGCAAACTATGCCTGTGCCAGCAGTCACGGCTTCATAGACCAACAGAAGGTACATCGCGACCATGCAGTGTCAATGGTGAAGGAGTGGATGGACACTGTGCAGCGTGGCAACGCCACTGTCTATATCAACGGCCACGAGAAACAGCCCATTTCCGTGAAACATCTGTCGAGTATAGTCAACAGTGTGATAGCCCCGATGATCTTCCCTTACGGACCGGATGCGTGCGAACTGTTACGCCAAAAGACACCATCCACCTTCTGGCGCCAGCAGAATTCAAAGGAGATTGTTCGCACCTTCATTTTTGCCACATCCAAAGAAGAACTTGCCAATATCACTGCACAGATGCGCCCAGTGCAATATTTGATACAAGAATGCCTTGACGACAATATGGAGTGGAAGAATGACGTGCCTGAGAACCATCCGTTTAAAGTGGTGTATGACAAGGTGCAGAGTATCATCAAATATGCCGACAAGAGCCTTCCCTTCAACTTCGACGATAAGTTCTCTGTACTACAGAAACCGCCCTATGGACTCTATGGCAGTTTCGCCCCTATGGCCATGATGGCGTTTGCTCTGAAACCATGGGCAGGCAAGATATTCGATATGCAAGGAAAACCACGTGACAAGAATGCATTGATAGACGACATCGTGTGGCTCTTCAAGGTGTGGGATGACAAGAAGTCGAACTCCAAACTCAACTTCAAGTTCCAGACACCGGAAGAGGGAAAGTTGTGCAAAGACCTCATCTCCCTATTCAAACTCAACAGTAAGGACAACACATATTCTGACGTGTCGAGCCTGAAGGACGCACGTTATGCCATCACTGCAGAATTCCTTGGCAAGAAGGGGTATCCGCTTTGGACCGTGAAATACGCCTCAGAAGCAGCTTTCTCTAATTTGCCAGTCGCCATATCAGTCAATGATGTAGAACGCAAGTTGATAGACAACATTGTGACCATCTGCATGGAACGAGACCTCCGCAACCCGGCGTTGGTGAAAGAAACGATAGACCTCATTTCGGAGTTGCGCTTTGAAATGAAGAATATCCTCAATGTAGATGCCGCTTTCTCCGATGGCTTCAAAAACTATCTAATGCAGCTCGACTACATCAACATCCAGGAAAATGAGGTGGACGAGGTGAAGCACTTCATTGAGCAGAACTTGCAGTCAACAGTGGGATACTGGACGGAAGAGGAAGTGGAGAAAAAGGCCTTGCAGTGGAAATCATCAAAGACACAACAGGTTTCTCACGAAGATGCAGATACAACGTACTCTAGCTCTTCGACTTCTAATTTCGTATCAGAATTGTTATCGCAGACGAGCTATACTGATCCAGATGCTATAGCAGAGAAGCGCAAACGGGCTAAGAACCGTATTGCAAACATGACGGCCCAAGATGCATTTGCATTGCTCAACAAACTGTGTGACGAAGCTGGAGAGTGGTTGTTAGACAAGATAAACGATTAGTAACCTATGTACAAGGAGTTTGCATCATTACAAGACCTTTATCATGAGATAGAAGTCGACAAGAACTGGACGGGTGCGGAGAGTTCTCTTCGCAACCGCTATCCAATACGCTTTGTGCTGTTTGAGAATTTTACCGACTTTGGTGAGTTCGTGCAGGTTTGCCAAGACCATGATGTGTATGTGCAGAGTATTGAAAAATGGATGAAAGATGGTCAAGATGACAAGCTCATCACCTATTCGCAACTGGCTACCTTGTTTGAGGCTTACATCAAGAGTTTGCCAGCCAACGATTTTGTCATTGCGCCATTCTCTGAGATAACCCGTTTCTATGATAATACGCACTATGCAGAATTCGACTCGTTGCTGAAGACAATACGTCTTGTGCAGTCGCCAGGGGATTCCCAACAAGGCCACCAACGCATCTATGTACCCCTCATAGGTATGCAGAGCAAAGTAAGCAAATTCAAGGATGACCCGAATATTCACATATGGGACTATCACTCAGGAATAGAGAACCGTAATTACAGACTGATACTGACCGATGGGACAACATATGGGGTACAAGGCCTTGAGACAAAATACAGTATTTGCAAAAACTTGCGCCAATGGATTTCGCTCTGGAAGAAAGTTGGTGCAAATGTAAAGCCGCAAATCATCTGCTCATCGAAGTGCATTTTTGCCAATGCAGACAATGCACAGCCTGACAACGCTTTTGATTATACCGTCTGCCACAATGCGTTCGAGTTTCTGAGCAAAGGCGTAGGGATTGATTTCGGAGAACTTGTTGCCGAAGAGGAAGACTTGCCCTATTGGGAACAGTTGGCAGCACAAGTAGACATAGACGACTTCGATTTCGACTCGTTTATCAACAAACGGTTCAATACCTCCGAGTTGCATGGTGCCATTGCTTTTGTACAGGAATGGTTTGAAAACAAGGACGATTTCTCACGCTGGCTATTGAAACTTTACTTCCTATGGAGGGAACCGGCATCGACCTATCTGACCAGAGCACTTAAGAACTGCAAGACCCAAAGCACGTCTGACCTCTTTTCTCTTTTAGCTACACAAGTGTTCGATGAACCATATAATGTTATATGTTTAGCGCAACGCCGCACTTTGCTGGAAGAGGCAAAAAGGCAGAGCGTGCAGATCACCCAAATGGCGGAACAAAAGGTAAAGGCCAAACTCATGGCAATGGCAGCCGACCCGGAACGTGGTTACTACTATGCTATGAAATATATGACATCGCTCACTTTGGCGGAACAATGTCTGATGATTGAGTGGGTGGGAAAAGGCAAGATAAGCCTTAATGAGATACAAGGCCTAATGCCTTCGCTATGTTCTTATCTTTCGCCACTAGGCATACAATTAGGAAATGCTTCTAAATGGATAAATGACTATTTCTCTGAATACGTACATTCAAAAATAGCGGATAAGGCAAACGATCACTTGCAACAAATATTGAAGGAGCATAGTTCATCACAAGTAGCATTTGAGTTATGGAAAGATGGCTTCAAGACAGTAAAAACCATTCTGCACAATCGACAAGACATAGATATCTACTATTGGATTGATGGACTTGGAATAGACTGGATTCCATTCATTACCAGTGTGATAGAGAAGCACAATGTGGACGGTGTATATCTCAATGAGGTATATGTCGCATCAGCAGAATTACCTACAGTTACCTCTGTCAACAAGAAGAAGCTGGAAGAGTTATCAGGTGGTACATTGGAAAAAATAGGTGATATTGACAAGTTTGCCCACACCCAAAAGAGTTACCCCACCTACATTATAGACGAACTGCGACTCGTGGAAGAGGCCATTACCCGCGTGCTGTCGCAGTACAACGGCAAAAAGATAGCCTTTGTATCAGACCATGGCATCAGTTACATGGCCCAGTTTGGCAGTGGAATAAATCTTGCAGGAATCGAGTCTGACCATTCTGGAAGATGCGCAACATGGACGAAGGGAATTCCGTCTGCTGACAACAACTATTTGATTTTACCGGACGGGAAGACTATTTGTTCCTTGAATCACAATTCACTGTCCTCCAAGACACCTACGGGACAAGGTGCGCATGGCGGTGCAACGCCAGAAGAGGTTCTGGTACCTATTATAATAGTTTCCAGCCAAAAAAACGCCAATGAATATTCTGCAAAACTGCTGACTACCGAATTGATGGCATCGAGTCCTGTTGTAAAATACAACATCAAGGGATTAAGCAGCATTGATATTCCAAGAGTAGAATACAATGGCAGGGATTATCTGCTCCATAAGACAAGCGGTGACGTCTATGAAAGTGAACGACTGAATCTTGTCGACACCGCTACAAGAGTCACACTTGTTATAGGAAATTTCAAACAGACAGACCAAATAGGCATCAATACGGGTGCCCAAGAGGATGACTTATTCGGATTTTAACTATGCAAACATCAACAATACAAAAGGTTAGGGAGCAATTTGCATCCATGGCCATATATAAAGACCCAGCATCCACCAACAGTTTGTTTGCCGGTCGCAATCTTCCATCATTTGTGAAGGACTTTATCCTCAAACGGTACATTAATGAAGACGGCTCTGTAAACCGTTCGGGGTTGACAGGGTTCCTCGATATGGTGATTCCGCAAAGGCAGACCGAGGTTAAAGACCGTTTGGCATCAGGGGAGGAACTGACTCTATTAACAAGATTCATCATTTACATAGACTTGGTAAAAGGAGTCCGTCGATTCGGAATTCCAGACCTTGGCATCAAAATCAACGAGGGCCAAATACCTGAATATGTATATAAGAACCATCAAGGCGAGTTGGTGGATGGTGAAAAGTGGGGTATCATCAAACTTTCTGTTCTCCCAGACGATGACGGTAAAAAAAATCATGTGGAAATGGTGGACTACAAGCCATTCAAGCCCTACCGCTCAGTAGATATCGACTATCTGCGCGGTGCGCGGACTGCATTCTCCACTCCGGAATGGATTGACGTTTTGCTCTCAGCTATGGAATATGAGGCAGACGGTTTTGAAACCATGACGCAGAAAATTGAGTTCTTGAGCAGACTACTCATATTTGTGGAGCCAAGGCTTAACGTTATAGAATTAGCTCCGAAAGGTACAGGCAAGTCCTTCGTCTTTGGCAACCTTTCGAAATATGGCTGGCTTGTTAGTGGGGGTAAAGTGACACGCGCCAAGTTGTTCTACGACAAGGCCAAGCAACAGAACGGTATCATCAAGAACCACGATTTTACAGCCTTTGACGAGATCCAAACTATCATTTTTCAAGAGCCAGCAGAGATACAAGCTGCATTAAAGTCGTATTTGGAGAGTGGCAAGACGACTATCGACAACAATGAGTTCAGTTCAGAATGTGGACTTATGATTATGGGCAATATTCCCCTCAATGAACAGCGTCGCCCTATGAACTATCGATATTTTGACTCGTTGCCACAGTCATTCCGCGAGTCTGCATTGCTGGACCGTTTCCATTGCTTCATCGAAGGATGGAATCTGCCGCGTATCAATAAGGGAATCATCTATAAAGGCTGGACTCTGAATGTTGAATATTTCTCAGAGATACTTCATTCACTACGAACACAAAACATTTACGGACTGCTTTTCGATGAATTAGTGGCATGCGATAAGAATGCAGACACCCGAGACTTCAACGCCGTAAAACGCATTGCTGTGGCCTATATGAAATTATTCTTCCCTCATTGGACTCATGTTGAAGATGTCAATTTGAACGAGTTCGATACCTACTGTCTACAACCTGCAGTGCGCCGCCGTGGCATTATCAAGGAACAATGTCATTATATAGATGTGGAGTTCAAGACGGCTATGCCGAATTTCTGGCTGAAAGTAAACGGGGCAGTAGAGAACACGCTGATTTAAGTCAGAATAGCGATCCGCTTTATCTCTACATAACAGATTGATAATCACGCCCTAAACATTACGGAGGGCAGTTATAGTGAAATTTAGAAGAACAACAGAATAGTCAAAGGTGGTGTGCATTTCAGAGTATACCACCTTTGTTGTTATAATGTTCAATGCCCGAATGCCAAGAAAAAGATGACCTCATTACAAGTGTGGGCATAGAAACATCACAAGGGGTCCGCTTGAAACGGCCCCCTTTGAAGAGTATGATGGATGGGGTGGATACTATACACCCCATCGGTATGTTTTATAGTTAGGTGATGCCATGACGTCTGGGTTGGGTATAGTGTCCGGACTGGTGAGGAGCATAACACTGGCAGGAATCTTATGGGGTCGGTTGAAACGACCCCATCATAATAGGCGACATGACAAAGGGGGTGACTTGAAATCACCTCCTTGCTAAGATGCTACTGAACGAGAACGGACAAAGAGGATACTTTCAAGGTACGCGCTTTCTCCTTCAAAGGCATCGATAGTCAGGTGACTAACATAGTGACTGTACCGACACCACCAACATCTTGGTGCCAATGTAATGATGGGGTTACTTCAAGTAACCCCATCGGTATAAGACATAGAGAATGTGTGGTGCGGACTTTGGCAAATGAAAGCAGGACAAGGGGGTGGGTTGAAACCACCCCCTTTGAGTTAGTTGCCGATACATTGTACAATTGGGCTGCTGGTTGATGCCGGACTGCATTGGCTATGGGTATAGACTTTGGCTAAATGTTTTGAAGTAAATGTATAGTTGTTCTGCTCAAATGCTTATAGCACAAAATATTGAGTATGTTGACATGAAGTGAATGTTCGGACTGCAATAGCGGATGATTAGTGCCGATAGCGTTTGGATAAATGCATTAGGAGCTATGCCAAATGTATTCGGCAATGAAGAGATGAAGACGGCAGCGTTTCCTCTTCTGGTTGATATGATGGTTTATCCTACGTCTATTGGTCAAGGCTATACTAAGGAGAACTGAAGGTTTGCGACAAATTATTCAATGGGTTGCAGTTGAGCGGAAGTAGGTCAACTTTCTTTTTTGGACAGCGAACGGTTCATGGGATGACCACAGCAGGGCAAAATTGGCAATGGCTTGGTTGCCCAGGTTTGAAGTTTAGAAGGCTCATCAATGTACATGAAGAGGCAACCAATTCTGCCAGTGGATTTGGATAGGTGGCAGCATGGGCCACCCAGCAAAGAAGTGGATAGGCGATAAAGGCTAATGCAAATGGTTGTACAGATGCTTTGCCACAACATATGGCAAATGACATTCCGATGTTGCTCTACGGGGATTGGTGAAGCCACAGCGAGAAAGCACGGTTGTAGGGCTACAGAATCTGCAAACGGGTATTCCGTCAAGAGCTGCACCATTCAGGACGAGCTATGAGCGATGGTATGTAGGGCCTCGAAATAGCCTTTCCGGGATACTCATCTTCGCCCCACGGTCAACTATACCGGACAAGGATAAAAGATGCGGCAAAACGTATGGCAAAGGCTCCAATACAGCTTGCTGAAAGTATTGGCGCCACTCCACCCGAAATTCTTCGTGGTGGGTATTAGGCTACCCCTATATAGCTATTCCTGTACAGTTGGCAAGCCAACACATAACCGGTTAGTGTACAAAGTTGTGACAAACATTGATGAAATGCCTTATTTAGGGCAAAAAGAAACAAAACGATGGCAGTTATCTGTTACTTGCAAGGGCGAAACATGGCAAAAGGAGTGGCAAGCCGAGCCTTCTTTTGCCATGAATGTGTGCCAATGGTGCAAGAGAATGGGTGTACGGATGGAAAGATTTATTCTTGTGGCGAATCTGACGGCACGGCACATGCCACGGAGCATGGCTGCATGGGGCACACGGCGTATAATCGGGTGGCACGGCGTTGATAGATAGGGCCGCCAAAAGAAAGGATACATTAGCCACATAATGGCATGATATCCGAAGTGGGTATGTCCGCAAGATAGTGGCAAAAGAAATGGTGAAGGCTGACCATACTGATTGGCAGCAGGTCAGCCCCGGGGTTTGACTACAGGAAATACGACCTATACGTGCACCGAAATAGTCAAAGTCGAACGGATTAGTAGTGGCATTCCTCGTTGTAGGTGTAGGTATGGCCTTCGCGAAGGATGAGTCGCTTGTTCTTCATGCACTTTATCACTTTGGTGATTCTATCATGAGAGAGTTTGACACCAATGTCCATGTATGCAGCCGTTAAAGCCTTCTCCATGGGGTCATACTTCTTCACACCCTCCGTCCCAAGTGCCGCTTTGATAGCCGCACGATGTGTCGCTTCGGGTATGTCACGGTATGGGTCAAAATCTTCCGTTTTTGGTCGGCCCACCTTGTTTGCCGTCGGCTGATAGCCAATGACAAGTTCCGGCAATGCGCGGTCGTTGATGCGGAATGCAAATGATTCGAACTCCATCGAGCGGATGTGGACGGCTTCCACCACACTGATGTTGCCGTCGGTCTTGTCCTTCTCAATCTGCATCACCGTCTCGGCCTTGTTGTTCAACTCCGTGCCGATATGACCACGTGCATTGTCGTCACCCTTGTTCTGGTGGAGGATGGTGTGCAGATGCACCTGACGCTCGTCCGTCCACTGCATGAGTTTGGATATTACACTGGTGGCCTCAGCTGGTGAGTTGATGTCATACACCAGGTCGCGCACACCGTCGATGATGACCAATCCAAGTCCCTCGGTATTGGCTATTGCCGTCTCTATGATAGACAGACGTTCCTCGGGCGTATTCTTGCGCAGTGCCAAAAACTGCAGTTGCTCACAGTCCTTGTCTTCGGGCAGACCTGCCAAACGGAAGATGCGCTTCATCACACGCTGGCAGTGGAAGGTGCTCTGTTCAGTGTCCACATAGAGGATGCTCTTCTTGCCGTCGGAGAATCGGGCACGGTAGTTCAGTACCGGTTCATCGGTTAAGGCTGATGCCACTACGGCAGAGAGGTTGAAAGTCTTCTTGCTCTTCGCCTTACCGATAGACGCACTGAAGTTGCCCAATGTGCCGATGCAGACATCGCCCACGAACAACACTTCCGGCTGCTTCTCATACTCACACTCCACACTCAGAATGGCCTGCTGCCACATCTCCTTGGTCTTCTCCTGGAGACCAACACTCACGTTATTTTCCATATTGCTCCCAGATTTTAGTGTTAGGTTTACGACGGTGAGAGTTGCGGACAGCGGCATTCATGGCTTCGGCATCCATCGGCACCGAAGCCGTGCGTGACGACTCCAGCCAAGCGTCTATCTCATCCTTATAGATGTAGTAGCGCTTGCCCTGCTTGATGGCCGGAATTTCCTGGCGCTCCACCTTATAATAGAAGGTAGACTTCGACATGCCGAGATACTCGCACGCTTGGTCGGCATTGAGAACATCGCGCTTGCCGGCATTCTCTGACTTGGGCATCTTGTCCAAAAGGTCCCGGAGCAATGCCTCTACATTTTCGACCTTATTATAGAGGTCGGACACGACCTGCGGAAGGTCGTTGAAATTTAGATTTGTAATCATAATAAAGCCCTTTATGGTTTAACTCGCCGCAAAGGAACCAAATGACTTTCCGCAGAAATTGGTCAGCAAATTGTAATTACCGATTAATTATTTCATGCCGATTCTCGCTGAAATTCAAAGCGGTAATCGTCTTTTAGAGGTACATCAATCTTGATATGACTGGGCACCAAGTCGCGCAGATTGAGCTCGAGATAACCAAGCGTTGCCTTGCTCAGTTCATAAGGGAAGGATTTTTGGATGAAGACGGCACGCTCCTTACGGGGCACACCAAGACGCTCGCCGATATTCCATGCCAAATGACGGAGGTCGGGAGACTTCAACTGCTTGTTCTCCATATCAGACCGCAGGGCTACGTATGCACCATACTCACCGCAGGCCATCTTCTCGATATTAGCCAGTAGGGTAGCAAGACTCTTCTTGGTGAGATAGCCGGCTGTGATATAGGTGACGTATTCGTTCACCGTATTGAGAATGTCCTTACGGCGTTCAACTTCCTTTCGAGCAGCCTCTTCCTGCAAGGCTTCATAGCGGTCGAGGCAGGAATACTGTTGTGATGGGGCGTCGCTTGGAGTCTCGGTCTTCGTCTCTACAACAGGTTCATCATGCTCTTCTTCCTGAGCATCACTGTCAGCTTCGACCTTGTTTTCTACGCATAATTGTGATACCGGTTCCCTAAATGCACCATAATCCACTTCTTTGGGGGAAGTCAACAGACAGGAGAACATGGAACTGAGCACTCCCTGGATAATTAGCAAACCTATGAAGCCGAACACTACCATAGGAATGTACTTGAACAGATTGATGCCTTTCTCGACATCAAGATAAACGAGGATGACGCAAATCACGATTGTCACTGCAGCCAACACTTCACACTTAACGCTTTTCTTTCTCATAACTATATCCGTTTTATGTTTTTTGATTGCAAAGGTACTGGCCATACTGCCAAACGCTTGCAGTTGGTCACAGTTATCAGCCGATAATTAAGATTGTTTACGGTTAGAGTATGATAATCGCGCTTTATTCATACTCGATTGCATTCTTTGCATGAAAAAAGGATGACCCCGTTGCAAGTGGAGCCATCCTAATGGATATGGAATGAAAAGAGGGAAGAAGAGAGAAATCAAGACTTGCGCTTCAGGGAGATGCGGTCGCTTGCGTCGCGCTTGTTGCTGTCTACCACCTTCATGTATCGCTGGGTGGTGGTGATGCTCTTGTGCGCCATCATGCTCTGGATGGTGCGGATGTCGGTACCGGCAGCAGCCTGCA
>CAVISR010000021.1:0-2699 GCA_963645405.1 Acutalibacteraceae bacterium | reverse complement strand
CTATAGTCGGTTATATCCTCCCAACGCAAAGCCGTGATGTCGCTGATGCGAAGACCGGTAAGGCAAGCGAAAAGAGAAGCGGTCTTGAGCACGGGGAAGGAGCAGTCGGTCTCGGCCAACGTACACAGTTCTTCTTCCGACAGATAGTCCTTCACCACGTCGGTGGTGTCTATGCGGTCGAGGAAGTCGTTCAGATTGGTGGCGATATACCTGTTACGATAGAGATATTTCAGCATGCCGCGGAAAGTTGACCAATAGCCGGCTGCGGAGTTTCGTGATATGTTCAACTTCGGGTTGCTGAGTTGCTTGGCACTGAGCAGATACTCACGGAAGCCATTGCAGAGTTCGAGGTCAATCTCCTGAAACGAGCACTGACCGTGCACATAGATACTGAAGTGCTGATAGACGAATTCCCACTTTTGGTCGTGCTTGCTCAACATCTTCTCATAGAAAGCAAGGAAGTCTCCGCGCATCCGGTTCTGGTCCACAAGGTTATAACGCTCGCTTACCACCTCTTCATATCTACGGCCACGGATGATTTCTGCCTTTTGCAGAAGCGACTTGTTGAGTTGGCGCTCTGCCGGCGTCTTCGGGTTGGCATAGATATAGATGCCGAGCGACTGGTGACGGATAACCTTCATGGTCTCCGGGTCACGATACTTTGGATAATAGTCCAAATACAGGCCAACCATGCCCTGCTTCAGAGGGCGTTGGCGAAGGGTAACTGTTTTACATATTTGCATGTGCTTATTACTTTTATATAATTATCAAAACTGCGGCAAAAGTCCGAAATGAACGGGTGCAGACGGTCTTCTGCATGAATTAATTGCAATATAATTGCGCCCTTGGTCATTTCTTGTCCTTCTTTTCTCGCTTCTTTGGCTTGTACGTACCGTCGCGATGCTCTTTGATGACCTTGTCGAAGGCAGTGCGCAGCACCATGGTTCGGGAGCCAACCTTGATACGCTCAATGTCGTATTGGTTCACGTAGTAACTGATGTTGATGGGTGTCATGTGGTATTTAAGCACAATCTCCTCATAGGTGTAATACTCATTGCTGAGTTTCTGGCCCTTCTGCTTGATGGCATCGATGTGCGCACGGGAGTAATACACCTCATGGTGGCGGTTGATGCGCGGAATCTTGTGGCGCATGGCAAAAGCCACGACGGCAGCCCTCGTCATGTTGTACTTCTCCATCACCTCGTCGGGAGTGTAGTAAAGGTCGGGATTGATTTCCTCCTCCAGGTCGGCAAAGTATTTGTCGATGAGCGTCCGGTTGTAATACACGCGGTTGCCTTCCTCTATCTTCGGGATGTTGTTCAATTGGCACCGGCGATAGATGGTCTTCTTCTGGATTTGATACTTGTCCATGATTTCCTGCGTGGTGTAGTAGAGCATGGTCACCTTGCGCCCATACGTGCGTTTCTTATAGGTGGTGGTCTCATCAAAGAGTTTCTCAATGTCAGAGCGCCGGATGATGGTGCGTCCTCTGAGTTGGAGCGCACGGATCAGTCCGTTGGCCATATGCCGATACATGGTGGCACGACTGATGCCCAAAAGGGTCGCAGCCTCGGAGGGAGACAGAAAAGCCTTCTCGCCAATAGCACCTGCTATCTGAAGCGGACGGGCATTCTGTTCCTCATCATACTTTTGCAGTTTCTCTTTCTTCTGCTTTTCTTTGTAGGCCTTGCCATTGCAGGAGCGACTGCAATAGCGAGATACCATCGTGTGGGCGATAAAAGGTTTGCCGCACCACTGGCAAATTCGTTGTACTTCCATATTCTTGTCACTTTTTAAGTCTCCGGTTTTGTTTCACCGCGTCTCGCATTTTCTCATATTTTCTCACACTGTGTCTTGCATATCGTTTTGGGCTTGTCGCAGCGCGTCTCGTGCCGTGCCTAAAATTACGATTGCCACTTGTCAGAAAGGCCATGAGAAAGCCTCCGCGGTAGAATTTCAAGCCAAAATTACTGCGAATAACTGGCAATACCAAAAAGTGACTTGGAAGTGTTAAAAAGAAAAAGCCCCTGATAATCAGGAGCTTTCATTATAGTTGGTTGTAGTTGCTAACGGTTGTTTAGAGCCGATTATTTGCCGATGCAGAACTTTTCATTTTCCAAAAACAATAGTGTTGAAACTTTCCAAAACGCTGATTTCCAATAGGGTTTATTTGGGCTTTCCGACAAAAGAAAAGGGACGGGGGACAAACGGGGGCCAAACATATTACCAACAAGTGTATACGAAATGCAAATGCGTACTAAAAAGGTACTAATACTTTTTCAGTGCCGTTTGGCGTGTCAAGTTTTCTTACCAATACAAATAGCGTTTTCTGTTTATAAGTTTATTATGGCCATTGTATATATTATCAAAGTCATAAACTAAACTGCGTGTGAGTATGACACGTGAGGAAGATGAGTGAGTAGAGGCAGAACCTTTCTCTCTTTTGACGGCAACGCACGAATCGCGTTCAATGTTTTGCCTGTGTTCAGTGCCATTGAACGTGGCAACTTATTGAACATGCAGCCTGGTCAAATTGCCGGCAAACCAGATTTGGCAATGAAGAATGGGGGCAGGAAAAGGATTAAGCCAAAAGTATTGCAGACATACGAAAACTTCTACTGAACGAGACTAAAAATATTTAAATTAGCATTTGTTGTGCAAAAATATTTGCGTAATAAACTTGTTTTATGTACTTTTGT
>CAVISR010000020.1:0-35161 GCA_963645405.1 Acutalibacteraceae bacterium | reverse complement strand
CGACTGCGTCGCATACACCCGCAAAGTTAGAGCCGTCGGAGACGGCTGACTCCTATTCCAGCTCGCATGGCATCCTCAAATTCGTTTCACGTTCTCTCTTTCTTTCCCGCCTCTATAGATGTTCCATATATCAATCTCGATCGTGATTCGGTATATTATATTAAGGTGTGTGGGAAATCATTATCGGGGCTTTATGGGCTGGCGTGATGAAAAATGACGGATAATCGGCGGTTGGCCGATGTCGGATGAAAAAATCTTCGTAACTTTGTCTCCCGTATTATAAAGACTCTCTAAAACAAAGCATAGACAAAATGAAATACGGATTCGACAACGACAAGTATCTGAAGATTCAATCTGAACACATAAAGGAACGTATTGCCAAGTTCGGCAATAAACTGTATCTGGAACTGGGCGGCAAATTGTTTGACGACTTTCATGCAAGCCGTGTGCTGCCGGGTTTCCTGCCTGACAGTAAACTGAAGATGTTGAGCCAACTGAGCGACAGCGCGGAAATAGTCATCGTCATCAGTGCGGTGGACATCGAGAAGCAGAAGGTGCGTGCCGACCTCGGCATCACCTACGATATGGACGTGCTCCGCTTGCGCACTGAGTTCCAGGAACGTGGTTTCCTTGTGAGCAGTGTGGTAATCACGCACTACAACGGACAGAGTTCGGCTGACGTGTACAGGGAGAAGCTGACCCGCATGGGCATCAGGGCTTACTGTCACTACACCATCGAGGGCTATCCTTCGAATGTGGCTCTGATTGACTCCGACGAGGGATTCGGCAAGAACGATTATGTGGAGACCACACGTCCGCTTGTGATTGTAACTGCACCCGGTCCGGGCAGCGGCAAGATGGCAGTGTGCCTCAGCCAGCTCTATCATGAGCAGAAACGCGGAATCAGTGCGGGTTATGCCAAGTTCGAGACTTTCCCCGTGTGGAGCCTGCCGCTGAAACATCCGGTGAACATCGCTTATGAGGCTGCCACTGCGGACTTGAACGACATCAACATGATTGACCCGTTCCACTATGAGGCTTATGGCAAGATTGCAATCAACTACAACCGCGACATTGAGATTTTTCCGGTTCTGAATGCCTTGTTCGAGAGCATCTACGGCGAGAACCCGTACAAGTCGCCTACGGACATGGGCGTGAACATGGTGGGTTTCTGCATCAGCGACGACGAGGTTTGCCAGGAGGCATCGAAGAACGAAATCATACGCCGCTACTACACTGCGCTCAACCGGCTTGCAGCCGGGGAGGGCAACGACAGCGAGGTGAGCAAGATTGCACTGCTGTTCAAGCAAGCCAACATCAACAGCGCCTACCGCAAGACTACGGTTGCGGCAAAGGAACGCAAGGAACAGTCGCTCGGCAAAGCTTGCGCTGCCATCGAACTGACCGACGGAACCATCGTCACGTCTGAAGAGAGTGCCTTGCTCGGTCCGAGTGCTGCGCTCATACTGAATGCCACGAAGTATCTGGCTGGCATCGACCATTCGGTGAAACTGATTCCGCAGGATTTGATTGAACCGATACAAAAGACAAAGACCGAATATCTGGGCGGAAACAACCCGCGTCTGCATACCGACGAGGTGCTTGTGGCACTGTCGGTGTTGAGCAGTCACAATGACGACTGCAGAAAGGCTCTGGAGAAACTTCCCGAACTGAGGGGATGCCAGGCTCACTGCACTGTGATGCTCAGCGAGGTGGACAAGAAGATATTCAAGAAACTGGGCGTGGGACTGACTTGCGACCCGGTGAAGAAGAGCAAGATGGCATAGATGAACACGTTTCGTACACATACACTGCGTTTGCTCCTGCTGCTCCTCTGTGTGGCTCTTGCCTGCCCCTATGCCGAGGCCCGCGACAAGAAGAAAAAGGCGCATGAGAGCCAGGAATACGGATTCGTGCATCCCGACAAGGCTGCCAACTTGTATAAGGCAGTGCCCGACAGCCATCCGCGTCAGCCGAAACTCACCAACAGCCTGTCGGTCACTTATATCAGCGGCAACCATCAGTATGGCATCGACGTGAGCCACTATCAGGGGCGCATCGACTGGAAGTCGGTTTCGACCGACAACAAGGTGGGGTATGTCTATCTCAAGGCAACGGAATCGAACTACATGGTGGACGATACCTATGAATACAACCTGACGGAGGCACGTAGGCACGGACTGAAAGTGGGCAGTTACCATTTCTTCCGTCCCAATGTGGATGCAGAGTCGCAGTTCCTGAACTTCAAGCGCACGGTTGACCGCAGGAAGCAGGACCTCTTGCCGCTCATCGATGTGGAAGTGACAGGCGGAGTGCCCGTAGCCACGCTTCACAAGCGGCTGCAGGAGTTTCTGCGCCTGGTGACTAAGGAATACGGAAAACGTCCGATGATTTATACCGGGCGCAATTTCTACGACAGATACTTTGCAGGCTATTCACATTTCAAGTCATACATCTTCATGATTGCCCAGTACACGTCGGGCGAACCAAGCCTTAGCGACGGCAAGGACTTTGCCATGTGGCAGTTCACTGCCAAGGGACGTGTGAACGGAATACGTGGCGATGTGGACCGCAGCCGGTTCGTGGGCCGCCATTCCATCCATGAGATTCTGTTCTGATGCCGTTTCTCTGAAAAATGCTTTGACTATGGGTGCGAATACGGCTCAAGTTGAGCCTTCGCGGTGATAATTGCCCATTTTGTTTTGTGATTTAGCCAATTTGTAGTACCTTTGCAGTCAATTGCTTGATGCAAGAAATGAAAAGACTTTATATGAAGCGTATTTTGATTATTGCGATATCGGTGTTGTTCGTCGGTTCGGTCATGGCAATACCGCCCGAGAAAGTGTGGCGTGAGGTGACTATGGCTGACGGCTCGAAGGCAAAAGTGATGTTGGTGGGCGACGAATGGGCACATTATCTGATGACAGACGACGGTAGGGTAGTGGACGGACTGTCCGACGGCTCCTACGTGTATGTTGACAAAGATTCCCTTTTGGCAGAGACAGCACGTCGCAAGACTGTGCATTCACTGCAGCGAAAGCAGATGCAGCAGGTGCACAAGGCTCGCCGCGCAACAAGAGGCGTAAGCATGGCAGCGCAGGAGGAGACGGACATATCGCCCAATCGGGCAATCTACCGTGGCAGCAAGAAGGGCATCGTGATACTGGTGGAGTTTCCCGACAAGACATTCTCTTCCACCTCCAGCGAAACTACCACTTACTACGCCAATATGCTCAACCAGAATGGTTTCGGTGATGACTTCTGTCCCGGAAGCGTGCACGACTATTTCTATGACATGAGCACCGGAATGTTCGACCTCACGTTCGACGTGTATGGTCCGGTGACAGTGAGCAAGAAGTCCACTTACTATGGCGGAAGCCGACTCAGCAAGTCGAGCGACCTGTATGGCATACAACATGCAGGCGAGTTCATCTGCGAGGCAGTGAAACTGGCAAACTCATCGTACGACATCGACTGGACGAAGTACGACTGGGACAAGGACGGAGAGATAGAAGAAGTGTTTGTGATGTATGCAGGTTATGGTTCAGCCACCGGAGGCAGCAGCGGAACACTGTGGCCCCACATGTCCTACCTTGACTATCAGAAGCAATACTACAATGACGGGTCGGGCACAATGAAGTACGATGGTGTGGAAATCAATGTCTATGCCTGCGGCAACGAACTGTATGGCGGCAGCGGGTCGAGGAAAATGGGACTCGGAGTGTTCTGCCATGAGTTCTCCCACTGCATGGGACTTCCTGACATGTACGACACTGGTGAAGACGACAACCGGGGCATGGATACCTGGGACTTGATGGACTATGGTTCCTACAATGGAGTCAACGGTTCTTGTCCCGCACCCTGGACACCGTGGGAACGCCATTTCGCCGGTTGGCTCGACTACACCGAACTGCAGGAGAACGACAGTGTGACCGACTTCAGACCATTGCTCGACGAGGCAAAGGCATACGTCATCTACAATGACAACAACAAGAACGAATACTACACACTCCACAACGTCGGAGTGGGCAAATGGGATGCAGGACTGTCGTCAAGCGGACTGTTCATTACCCATGTGGACTACGATGAAGACTTCTTCCAAAACAACATAGTCAACACCACCGGTTCGTGGGAAACCACCGACGGCGGTACAGCGACCAACGACCACGAGCGCATGGTGCCAGTCGGCAGACGCTTTGGGTGGGACTACTATGAAACCTATCCAATGCGTTACGGTACGGCTCTCATTGACAGTCTGACAGACAACAGCAACCCTGCTGCAAGCTTGTGGAATGCAAATGCCGACGGCAGTCTGCTCATGCACAAGCCCGTGTACGACATTGCCTACGACTCAACCACCGGTTACGTGTCGTTCAACTACATGCCGAAAGCCAATGCTTCGGGCATAGAAGATATTCTGACAGATGCAGACGGCAGCACCGGGATGTACGACATCACCGGAATGAAGGTAAGTGCCGACGAATCGGTGTTGCGCCCCGGCATATACATAGTGCGCAACGGACAGACATCGAAGAAGATATTGATAAAACAACCAACCAACAATAACACGAGACATTCAGACTCGGAACAAACAATTTATTATGGCAAAGATAATTACAATGGGCGAAATCATGCTTCGCCTGAGTCCGGAAGGAAACTTCCGATTCGTACAGGCCGACAAGTTCTGCATCATACCAGGCGGTGGTGAGGCAAACGTAGCAGTCAGCTGTGCCAACTATGGTCACGATTCCTATTTCGTAAGCAAACTGCCAAAGCACGAGATTGGCCAGATTGCAGTAAACGGATTGCGTCGCTTTGGCGTAAACACCGATTTCATTGCCCGTGGCGGCGACCGTGTAGGTCTCTACTATGCAGAGACAGGAGCATCCATGCGTCCATCGAAAGTGATTTACGACCGTGCCCATTCATCCATAGCAGAGGCAAAGCCCGAAGATTTCGATTTCGACAAGATATTCGAAGGTGCCGATTGGTTCCACTGGAGCGGCATCACTCCAGCCATCAGCGATGCCAGTGCAGAGTGCCTGCGCCAGGCATGCATCGCAGCCAAGAAACACGGAGTGACAGTGAGCTGCGACCTCAACTTCCGCAAGAAACTCTGGACAAGCGAGAAAGCCATTTCCATCATGCGTCCGCTGATGCAGTATGTCGACGTGTGCATTGGCAATGAAGAAGATGCCGAGCTCTGCCTGGGCTTCAAGCCCGATGCCGATGTCGAAGGAGGAAAGACCGATGCAGCAGGCTACGAGGGCATATTCAAGGCAATGGCAAAGGAATTCGGCTTCAAGTATGTGGTAAGTACACTGCGTGAGAGCATTAGCGCCAGCCACAACGGATGGAAAGCACTCATCTACGACGGCAAGGAGTTCTATCAGTCAAAGCACTATGACATCGAGCCAATCATCGACCGTGTGGGAGGTGGCGACTCATTCTCCGGCGGTTTGATTCATGGTCTGCTCACCAAACCTACACAGGGCGAAGCACTCGAGTTCGCAGTGGCAGCCAGTGCCCTGAAGCATACAATTCCGGGAGACTTCAACCACGTATCTATCGACGAAGTGGAGTCGCTTGCAGGCGGAAACGCCAATGGACGTGTCCAGCGTTAAAAGGGATTGTCCCGGCAAATACAAACAGATTGTTTCAGCAAATACAAACAGATTGTTTCAGCAGATACAACCGATTGTCTCGGCAGATACAACCGGTTGTCACGGCAGATACAAACGATTGTCCCAGCAAATACAAACGATTGTCTTAACAAACAAGATACATAAGAAATGGCAAAATTCGATAAGCTTGCCGTAATGGCAAAGATAGGGGAGACCGGCATGGTGCCGGTGTTCTACCACAAGGATGCAGAAGTGGCAAAGAAAGTAATCAAGGCATGCTACGACGGAGGAGTCCGTGCCTTTGAGTTTACCAACCGTGGCGACTTTGCCCACGAGGTGTTTGCCGAGTGTGTGAAGTATGCAGCCAAGGAATGTCCGGAACTGGCAATGGGAGTGGGAAGCGTGGTTGATGCGCCTACTGCAGCCCTCTACATTCAGTTGGGCGCATGCTTTGTTGTAGGTCCTTTGTTCAATGCCGACCTAGCACCGGTATGCAACCGTCGCCTCATTCCCTATTGTCCTGGATGTGGCAGTGTGAGCGAAGTAGGCAAGGCACAGGAGATGGGTTGCGACCTCACTAAAGTGTTCCCCGGCGATGTCTACGGACCAGCCTTCGTGAAAGGCATGAAAGCACCGATGCCATGGTCGAAGATCATGGTGACAGGGGGTGTGGCTCCAACAGAAGAGAACCTCACAGCATGGTTCAAGGCAGGAGTCTACTGCGTGGGCATGGGCAGCAAACTCTTCCCGAAAGACAAGGTAGCAGCAGAAGACTGGCAGTATGTCACCGACAAATGCCGTGAATGTCTTGACATAATAAAGAAAGCAAGAGCATAAGGCTTCAGCCTTGTCGGCTTCCTGCAAGACAAAGCAAGTCCGGTGTTACCATGACATCGGACTTGTTGTGTGAATTAAACTCTAGCAGCCGGTTGGTTTCTTCAGTGCCCGCATGGCATTGAGGACGGCAAGGACGGTGACGCCGACGTCGGCAAAGACGGCGAGCCACATGTCGCAGAGTCCGAAGGTGGCGAGAATGAGGACCAGCAGTTTGACACTGATGGCAAACCAGATGTTCTGACGGGCTATTCTGAGGGTGCGGTGGGCGAAGGAGATGGCATAGGAGATGTTGGCTGTGTTGTCGTTCATGAGTACCACATCGGCTGCCTCGATGGCGGCATCACTGCCGAGTCCGCCCATGGCGATGCCAAGGTCGGCAAGGGCTAGGGCAGGGGCATCGTTGATGCCGTCGCCCACGAAGGCGAGTGTGGTATCGGCGGGTTTCTCCTTGAGGTATTGCTCTACGTAGCGCACTTTGTCGGCGGGGAGCAACTCTGCATGGTATTCGTCAATCCAAATCTCTTCTGCCACATGGCGGGCCACTTCTTCGCGGTCGCCTGTGAGCATCACGGTCTTGGTCACGCCTTGTGCCTTGAGCAGACTGAGGACGAATGAACTGTTGGACTTTATCTGGTCGCTTATCACTATGTGGCCTGCATATTCGCCGTCGATGGCTACATGGACGATGGTGCCGATGTGGTGGCAACCGTGCCACTTGACATGGATTTTGTCCATCAACCGGGTGTTGCCTACATACACTGTGTGTCCCTCGACGATGGCTTTCATGCCGTGTCCGGCAATCTCTTCCACATCGGTGACGCTGCATCCGTCGGTGGCTTCTTCGGGGAAGGCATCGCGGAGGGCTGCAGCGATGGGGTGGGTGGAGTAGTGCTCCACATGGGCTGCAAGATGGAGCAGCTGTTGGCTGTCGCACTTGTCGGGATGGACGGCTTCGACTGCGAACTGTCCTTTGGTGAGGGTGCCGGTCTTGTCGAACACGATGGTGCGGACTTTGGCAAGTGTCTCAAAGTAGTTCGACCCTTTGATGAGGATGCCCTGGCGTGATGCTCCGCCGATACCTCCGAAGAAGGTGAGGGGCACACTGATGACGAGGGCGCAGGGACAGGACACGATGAGGAACATGAGGGCGCGGTAGAGCCATGCGGGGAAGGCTGCAGCGAAGTCGCCGCTGAGGAGCGGAGGCAACAGGGCTACGGCAATGGCTGCGAAGACTACGATGGGGGTGTAGATGCGGGCAAACTTGGTGATGAAGGCTTCGCTCTTCGACTTGTTTTCACCTGCATTCTCAACGAGACTGATTATCTTTGACACTGAACTCTCACCGAATGTCTTTGTGGTGCAAATCTTCAACAGTCCGGATATGTTGATGCAACCGGATATGACGGCATCGCCTTCCTTCACGTCGCGCGGCATGCTTTCGCCGGTGAGGGCTACGGTGTTGAGCGCTGATGTTCCTTCTGTGATTTCGCCGTCGAGCGGAATCTTTTCTCCCGGCTTCACGATTATGGTCTCGCCCACCTTGACTTCGTTGGGGTCGACGCCTTCTACCTTGCCGTTGCGTTCCACGAACGCTATGTCGGGACGTATCTGCATGAGGCTGGAGATGCTTTTCCGGCTTTGGCCTTCGGCATAGGACTCGAAGAGTTCGCCTATCTGGAAGAAGAGCATCACGAAGACGGCTTCGGTGAAGGCTGTGTCGGAATTGGGGAGGAACCCGATGGCGAGCGCACCTACGGTGGCAATGGTCATGAGAAAGTCTTCATTGAATATGTCGCCTTCGGTCAGTCCCCCGATGGCTTCCTTGATGGTGCCGAATCCGATGAGGAGGTAGGGGACAAGGTAGATGATAAGGAGCTGCCATGTGGGCAGACTGACGTTGTGCTCGATGACGACTGCTGCAATGAGCAATATGACGGTAGCGATGATGAGGAGGATTTTCGACTTCATCTCGCTGTGGCCATGATGGTCGTGGCGGTGCTCGTGTGCCATAGTTGGGGTGGGGGATTACTTCAGTTTGTTGTAGTGTTCGTCGTCGACTGGTTCAAGCCATTCGTTGCTCTGCTCTCCGCCTGTGGCAACGTGGGTGGTGAGGTGCTGGAACCATGAGTCGGCTTGTGCTCCGTGCCAGTGCTTCACTCCTTCGGGAATGTCGACTATGTCGCCTGGCTTGAGTGCGATGGCTGGTTTGCCCCATTCCTGATACCATCCTTTGCCCGATACGCAGATGAGCACCTGATGGACTCCATGATGGATGTGCCAGTTGTTGCGGCAACGGGGTTCGAAGGTGACGTTGCTGGTGGGCAGCACTGTCTTCTCGCCTTCGGCAAGGTTGACAGGGCGGATGCTGGCGAGATGGCTGTTGCCTATGAAGTACTGGGCATAGTTCACGTTGGGATTGCCCTTTTGCCAGTCACCGTGTTGTGCATCGGCTGAGTTGTCGCAAAGGGAGAGTCCCTGGTCGCTGAGGTATCGGCAGAGTTCGTCCACTTGCTCCTGGGTGTTGCCCATGTTGACGGCTCCGCGCTTGTGGGCTGCCAGTTGGGGTGCCACTCCCTTGATGGATGAGAGGGCTGCAACGGTGACGAGTTCGCGGTCGGCATGTGAGAGCTGGTCGCCGGCAAAGATGTCGCCGAAGAGATGTGACTTGAGGTAGTAGTCGTTTTGCGGACAGAAGGCATAGTCGAAGGCTTTGCCGCTCACCCGGGTCTGTACTTCTGTGCCTTGCTTGAGTGCTGCATTGGCATTGCTCCACAATGCAGGGCGTGTCCAGGTCTTGCCTTCGTTGTCGCTGATGCCGTTTGCCTTGCGCTCGTCGAGCACGCTGGAGAGGACTCCGAGGGCGTTGAGCGAACGGGGAAATCCAGTGTAGGCATAGAGCTGCGAGAATGCTTCCTTTATTTCGTTTATGGTTACTCCGCCGTCGAGGGCTTTGGCTATTGCCGGTTTGAGGCGTTCGAGGTTGCCCTGTGCCTCGAGACTTGCCAGTGTGGCAAGATGAAGCTGACGCTCTGTGAGTGCCTGTGCTGAAGCGTTTGCTGCCATGATGATTGATGCGATAAATATGAATAGTCTTGTTTTGTGTGTCATAATGCAATGATTTGTCCGTTCGTCCCATGCTTCTTCTCACCTTCATGAAAGGCTTGTTTTGTTCTCTGACTGGGAAAATTATTTTTCCTGACTGGGAAAATATTTGGCGTTGCCAATGCAGCTGTTCGGCATCTGGATGTGGAGCATGGCACAGATGGTTGGTGCGATGTCGACAATGTATGCCGGTTCGGCTGTCTGTCCGTGGCTTACGTTCCATCCGTAGAGCACGAACGGAATGTGCGAGTCGTAGGGATTCCACTGCGAATGGGTGGTGCCGATATAGTCTGCCGCATTGCTCACGTTCTCCCAGTTGGGCTTGGCGATGTAGATGATGTCGCCGCTCCGACGTTTGTTGTAGCCATTGACGATGCGCTCGCGTATGGGCTGGGGGATGGATGTGGTGAGGGCGTTGTCGTAGTCCACTGCATAGAGGATGTTGGGGTTTTGCTCGAGCTCGTCGATTACTGCCTGCTTCACCTTCTTTATGTCAAGGTGGTTTTTGGCAATGTTGGCATGGTTGAGGTATATGCGTGTGGCATTTTCCTCAAGTATTATCTGGTCGTCCACTCCGAGTGCTTTTCTCACCCGTGCGTCCATGTCTTTCTGTGAGTTCCACAGCTCGAGTCCGCCTGCCGGCATGTTGTGTGACTTCAGCCAGTTGGGGTTGTGTGCTCCTCCGTGGTCGGCTGAGAGGAACATCAGATAGTTGCCTTTGCCCACTTTCTCGTCGAGCAGGGCGAAGAACTTGGCAAGCTGGCGGTCGAGTTCCATGAATGCGGCTTTGTTTTCCTTGCCACGGGTGCCGTAGGTGTGGCTTATGGCATCGGTGGATGAGATGCTTACGGCAAGCAGGTCGGTGATGTCGTCCTGTCCCATCTGCTCGTTCTCGAGTGCTGCCTCTGCCATCTCGAAGGTCTTGGTCACGCCTTCCACACTTGTCTTCACGTCGGTGCCCGGCTTGGCAGCAAGCTTCTTGTTCATCTGCTTCACCCATTCCGGCAGTTTGTCCATGTAATAGGTGGAGCTGACGAAATGTCCGGCAGCTGTGTCCCACCAGTAGGCTGCATCTGCCGCATGGCCTGCGGGAAGGATTGACGCACGGTCCTTGAGTGCCACTCCAATGACTTTCGCCTTGTAGTCGGTGGCAATCTTCAGCATGTCGCCTATGCCCGATGCCAGGAGGTTGCGTGGCGACATCTGTCCCTCAGCTGTGCTTGAGCCCACGCTCTCCACTGTCTTGTCGTAGACGCAATAGGTCATGCTGTCGCCGATGTGGTAGTCGTTGCCTGCAATGCCATGGAGGGCAGGGGTGGAACCGGTGTAGATGCTTGCATGGCCGATGGCAGTCACTGTGGGCAAATAGTTTATCATCGTGTTCTCGAAACTGTAGCCATCGTCCACCAGCCGTCGGAGTCCGTCTTCGCAGAACTGGTCGTAGTAATAGTAGAGGTAGTCCCAGCGCATCTGGTCGACCACGAGTCCCACCACCAGTTTCGGGCGTTGAATCTGTGCAAACGCCATTGTGGACATGCATGCAGCCACAATCAAACCTATAATCTTCTTCATATCGTTGTTCTTTCTTGTTGTCTTTTGCCTTAATCCGAGTTGCCTCTTGAGTGAATGCAAATTTCCTTTTGCCTTAATCTGAATAGTCTCTTGAGTGAATGAGAATACTCCTTATATATAATAAGGTGCCAGCCCATCCATATTCAGCAGTAATCAGCCGCAAAGTTACGGATTTTTTTCCGAACCTACAACACCAATCGTGCAGAGATAACATTGACCACGAAAAATCTTAGGAGAATTAGTGGGCTGTAATGTAAGCGAGCAAAGCTCGAGTGCATTGTAATAGGAGCTAGCTCTCTCCGAGAACGTTAAAGCGAGCGAAGGCACGTGGGCTGAAAACACAGCGAGCTGCGCTCGATTGTTATCGCCGACGCTTTCGGAGAAAGCTGGCTCCTACCATGCGGTTTGAAATACATAGCGAGCATTCGCTCGAGTGCCATCGTCTACGCATACACCCGCAAAGTTAGAGCTTTCGGAGAAAGCTGGCTCCTATCGCTCTTTGACTTATTGGAACAATGTTGACTGGCTGTTTGCCTTGGACGGAATGGAGAGCCGGAAGGGTGTCACTTCTGGTTTTCTGCTATGGTGAGTTTGAGGAGTTCTTCGTAGGTGCCGTTGAAGACATTGACATCTACGTTGCCTTTGATGCCATCAATCTCGCCTCGGTCGGAGTGTTGCCATATTTTCCACTGTCCTTTGTAGGAGAGTTCTTCCACGTAGTAGTGGGCAATCCAGAATGGATAGCGGTCGAACTCGGGTGTGTTGAGGTAGTTGATGCGGAATGAATAGTAGGTATACAGAATAGGTGTGACTCGATAGTGTTGCTCCACGTAGTTCATCCATTTGATGACGTTCTCGCGCAGTTTGGCTGGTGTGAGGTTGTCGATTTTCTCCACGTCGAGTATCGGAAGGATGTCGTAGTCTTCGAGCTGGGCAATGCGGCAGAAGTGCTTTGCCTGGCTTATGGGATTGCTGTGGGTGGAGAAGAAATGGTAGGCTCCGCGGAGGTAACCGTTCTTGTGTGCCTGGGCGAAGTTTTCGTTGAAGTTTTCGTCGATGATATCTGTTCCCTCGGTTGCCTTGATGAGGATGAACCGGATGGGGACTCCATTGATTTCTGCATTGCGCAGGCGGTCCCAGTCGATTTCCTGCTGGTAGTGGCTGATGTCGATGCCGCGTACTTCGCCGTCGGGATAGACTATCTTGCCGAACTTGGCTCTGATGACAAAGGCATTGTCGATGACGAGCCTGCATCCGAAGTAGACGAACACGACCATTATGACTGCGACGAGGGTCCACAATATATAATAAGGTGCACGATGCAAAGGGGAAGAACTTTGCGTTTTCTTCCCCTTTTTCGTGGACACCAAAGTCTTTTTTGCCTTGACCTTTGGCGACGGTTTCTTTTTTCTCTTTGCTGTCTTGGCTGGTGACATTATTTGCCTTGTTCCAACTTGAGTGTCTTTGTCGGCTGGTCGCAAACTTCTGTCGGTCCCCAATACTGGATTGGTCCAGGATAGACGTATGCTGTCTGCTTTGCCCATTGGTCGCGGTGGGCTGCGAAAAACTTGAACGGTGCGCCGTCGAGTTCAACGAGGGCTTTGCGGATAACTGGCTTCATCTTGCCGTTGCGCTTCTCCATGTTCATCATCATTGTGATTGGCACTCCGCCTGCAACCCATTCAGAGGCTGGGGCTGTGGTGTTCTTCACGATTGACATGTAGCCGGTCTTGCCGTTGGCAATGAGGCGTGAGGCATTGAATCCGAGTGAGTAGCAGTAGTCGGCATCGTAGTTGGATGGGGCTGCGCAACGTCCTTCGTATCCGAAGAAGTGGTGTTGTGTGCCGAACTTGCCTACGTATTTGCCTTCTTTCTTCCACTGCTCGAGTTTTGCTGCAACCATTGTTGAGAGGAGCTTCTCGGTCTCGATGAGTGACACCTGTACGTTTCCGTGTGGGTCGCGGTCGAGTGCGAGCTGGCGTGCAACGCTTGTAGGAAGTGAGTTGAACACTGCGAGGTTGTCTTTTGAGATGTGGTTCTTCACGAAGTCAATCTGCTCGCTGCGTCCGAGGTTCTGTGCCTCAGGTGTTGCCAGCACATCGTTGAGCTGTGCGATGAGTTTCTTGATTGCGGGGATGAACTCGATGAGTCCTTCTGGGATGAGCACAGTACCGAAGTTGTTGCCTTCTGCAGCACGGTCGGCTACTGCCTGTGCTATGTAGGTTACTACGTCGTCGAGTGACATTTCCTTAGCCTCTACTTCCTCGCTCACGAGGCAGATGTTTGGCTGGCACTGGAGTGCGCACTCGAGTGCGATGTGGGATGCAGAACGGCCCATCAGCTTGATGAAGTGCCAGTATTTGCGTGCTGAGTTGCAGTCGCGCTGGATGTTGCCGATGAGTTCTGAGTAGGTCTTGCAGGCTGTGTCGAATCCGAATGAGGTCTCAATCTGTTCGTTCTTCAGGTCGCCGTCGATGGTCTTAGGACAACCGATGACCTGTACTCCGTATTTCTTCATGGCGTAGTACTCGGCGAGCACGCACGCATTGGTGTTGGAGTCGTCGCCTCCGATGATGACCAGTGCCTTGATGTTGAGTTCGCGGAGAATCTGGATTCCCTTTTCGAACTGGTCAACTTCCTCGAGTTTTGTACGTCCGGAACCGATGATGTCGAAACCTCCGGTGTTGCGGTATTCGTCCATGAGCTCGGGAGTGATTTCAATGTACTTGTGGTCGACAAGTCCTCCAGGACCGAGGATGAATCCGTAGAGACGGCTTGCGGGGTTGAGTGACTTGATTCCGTCGAACAGTCCGGAGATGACGTTGTGTCCGCCTGGAGCCTGTCCTCCGGAGAGGATTACACCGACATTGAACGGAGCGAAATCTTTCTTCTCTCCCGGTTCGAACTCGATGATAGGCATTCCGTATGTGTTGGGGAACAGAGCCTTGATTTCTTCCTGGTCGCCAACAGACTGTGTTGGAGCACCTTCTTTGGCAGCCACTGGACCGAGCAGGGCTTTTGGCAATTTCGGCTGATAAGCAGCACGGGCAATTTGCAATGCACTTTTTTCCATCTTTGTATTGTTTAAATTGAATGATTAATATCTTTCTACCTGATTTTAGGGGCAAAGTTAGAAAAAAATACTTTAGACATCACACATAGTCGGGATTTATTTGTAACTTTGAAAAACAAAAACTGATGTTTAACTTTTAATTGTTCGATTAATATGGCAAAGAGAAGACTATTGAAGAAGAGTTTGCAACTGGTGATGGGTGACTTGTTCACTGCCTCAATTGTTGCTTCAGTGAACGAAAACGCTGACCAGGAAAAGGTGCACGAGGTGCAGGGAAAGATAATTGATGTGTATTCCGACTTCAATTCGCGCCTGAGCAGTTATGACCGCAAGAATGCGAAAGCCTACTTCAAGAAGTATAAGGAGGGATTCTCGAAGGAGGTTGATGCCATCCTGGATGTGCTCAACAGCTTCAGCGGTGAGTAGTGGGGAATCCTGGAATGTAATGTGTGGACCCGGGCTTGCCGGAAACGCAAGCAACTTATCCCGTCAGAGATTCAAATGGCAGTACTCGCAAGAGAAAATATGCCGAAGAACAGAAAAAAATCGTGGAATCGCTTGTCGGTAATGTTTTATGATGTATCTTTGCACCGTCAAAAGTTGATTATGGTACACGTAAAGGGTTTTACATACATATAGGGTTACGAAGGTTTTGGGGGACTGATTTCCGCAAGGATTTCAGTCCCTCTTCTTTTGGGCTTGCCGATGACCGATTAATCATTTGATTTTAAGCAACAAACAATACAAACAAATTATATAAAACTCGTTTTTGATTCTATTATGGAACCATTGAAGCATGAATGTGGGGTGGTAATGATAAGGTTGCTCAAACCTCTGAAGTATTACCAGGAGAAATATGGTACGTGGATGTATGGGCTGAACAAGCTCTACCTCCTGATGGAGAAACAGCACAACCGCGGGCAGGAAGGTGCAGGACTGGCGTGTGCGAAACTGGCTGCACATCCGGGGGATGAGTACATGTTCCGTGAACGTGCGCTGGGCAGCGGTGCAATAACCGAGCTGTTCCAGACTGTGCACAACCGGCTGAAGACGCTGACTCCGGAGCAAATGTCTGATGCAGACTATGCTCAGCAGTATGTGCCCTATGCAGGAGAAATCTACATGGGACATCTGCGGTATTCCACCACTGGAAAGAGCGGACTGGCACACGTCCATCCATTCCTCCGCCGCAACAACTGGAGGGCAAAGAACCTCTGTCTGTGCGGAAACTTCAATCTGACGAATGTGGACGATGTGTTCAACGAGATAGTGTCGCAGGGTCAGCATCCGCGCATATACAACGACACTTACATCATGCTGGAGCTGATCGGTCACAGACTCGACCGGGAGAGTGAACGGGTGTATGAACTTGCCAAGGAGAAACATCTCGAAGGAAAAGACATCACCTCTTTTATAGAAGACAATATCGACATCACCAACATACTGAGAACGTCAACGCCGATGTTCGACGGAGGTTATGTGCTCTGCGGATTTACGGGCAGCGGAGAGATGTTCTCGATGCGCGACCCCTGGGGCATACGTCCTGCATTCTGGTATCATGACGATGAGATTCTCGTCGTGACTTCGGAGCGTCCGGTAATCCAGACAGCCCTCGAACTGGAGACTGAACAGGTGCACGAACTTTTGCCAGGCCAGGCGATTACCGTGAAGAAGAACGGGGAAGTGAACCTGACTCAGATTCTGCAACCGCGCAACTTCAGTGCCTGCTCCTTCGAGCGAATCTATTTCAGCCGTGGTTCCGACCAGGACATCTACCGGGAGAGAAAAGCACTGGGCGAACAGCTTACGCCAAAGATAAGCAAAGCCATTGACGGCGATTTGGACCACACAGTGTTCAGTTTCGTTCCAAATACAGCGGAGGTGGCATTCTACGGTATGCTTGACGGTTTCAAGAAACAGTTGAACGAGTATAAGGTGGAGCAACTGTATAATTTGACCCGCACCCACCAACCGACCAAGGACGAGATACGGACTGTGTTGCAGGACTATGTGAGGAGCGAGAAGGTGGCAATCAAGGACATCAAACTGCGGACGTTCATCACCGAAGGCAATTCGCGCAATGACCTTGCAGCACATGTGTACGACATAACCTACGGTTCGCTTGTGCCCCATGTGGACAACCTGGTAATCATAGACGACTCCATAGTGAGAGGAACAACACTGAAAGAAAGTATCCTGCGAATATTGGACCGGCTCCATCCGAAGAAGATAGTCTTGGTCAGCTCGTGTCCGCAGGTGCGCTATCCCGACTATTATGGCATCGACATGTCGCGCATGGAAGAATTCATCTCGTTCCGCGCAGCCATCGAACTGCACATGGAAAGGGGCTGTTGGCAGACCATATACGACATATATGAGAAATGTGTGGCACAAAGCAAATTGCCTGCTGCAGAGATGAAAAACTATGTGACGGAAATCTACAAGCCGTTCACTCCGGAAGAGATATCTGCCAAGATGGTCGACATGCTACGTCCGGAAGGAATGACCACACCGATTGAAATTGTCTACCAGTCGCTTGAAGGACTCCACAAGGCTTGTCCCAACAGTCCGGGAGACTGGTACTTCAGCGGCAATTATCCTACACCGGGCGGTGTGAAACTTGTGAACCAGGCTTTCATCAATTACTACAAGGCAAAGTTTGAGAAGGCAGGCAACTGACAGAAAACAGAAACAACTAAACATACAGACACAATACACAAATATCATTCAGCATGGAAACAAAATACATATTTGTCACTGGCGGAGTCGTTTCTTCGCTCGGCAAAGGAATCGTTTCGTCCAGCATCGGCAAGTTGCTGCAGGCACACGGCTACAAAATCTCCATCCAGAAGTTCGACCCTTACATCAATATCGACCCGGGCACACTCAATCCGTATGAGCACGGAGAATGCTATGTGACCGTGGACGGAATGGAAACCGACCTTGACTTGGGACACTATGAGCGCTTCACCGGCATACGTACTACCCGAGACAACTCAGTCACTACCGGACGCATCTATCAGGCAGTGATTGACAAGGAAAGGCATGGCGACTATCTGGGAAAGACCATTCAGGTGGTTCCGCATATCACAAACGAAATCAAGGCAAGAATCAAGTCGCTTGCATCCAAGCAGAAACTGGACTTTGTCATCACTGAAATCGGCGGCACCATCGGCGACATTGAGAGCGCTCCTTTCATGGAAGCCATCCGTCAGTTGAGATGGGAGATGGGACACAATGCCATCAATGTGCATCTGACTTATGTGCCTTATCTGCGTGCAGCGGGAGAACTGAAGACCAAACCGACACAACACTCAGTGAAGGAACTGCAGGGAATGGGTATTCAGCCGGACATCCTCGTGCTGCGTACCGAACGTCATCTGGATTCCTCTATATTAAATAAGGTGGCATCGTTCTGCAATGTGGAACCTGAATGTGTGGTTCAGAGCGAAGACTTGCCAAGCATCTATGAAGTGCCAATCAACATGCAGAACCAGGGACTTGACACTTCCATCCTGCGCAAACTGGATGTGCCGGTAGGGGAGAAGCCAGCTCTGTTGCCATGGCGCGACTTCCTGAAGAAGCAGAAAGAAGCAACCGAAGAAATCCATGTGGGACTGGTAGGCAAGTACGACCTTCAGGATGCATACAAGAGCATACGCGAGAGCCTGTCGCTTGCTGCAATATACAACGGCAAGAAAGCGAAGATTCATTTCGTGAACAGCGAATACATCACTCCCGACAATGTGGAGGAGAAACTGAGCGGACTGGCTGGAGTTGTCATCTGCCCGGGATTCGGACAGAGAGGCATTGAGGGAAAGATAACAGCCATTCAGTACACACGCACGCACGATATCCCTACATTCGGAATATGTCTGGGAATGCAAATGATGGTGATTGAGTTTGCCCGCAATGTCCTTGGCTACAGCGATGCACACAGCATTGAGATGGCTCCCGACACCAAACACAATGTGATTGACCTGATGGAAGACCAGAAGAACATCACGAATATGGGCGGAACCATGCGTCTTGGTGCTTACGGATGTGACTTGAAGGAAGGAAGCCGTGTGCGTCAGATCTATGGAACAGAGCACATCGAGGAACGCCACCGTCACAGATATGAGTTCAACAATGAATATATCGACGAATACGAGTCACACGGAATGAAATGTGTGGGATTCAATCCGGAAAACAATCTTGTGGAGATTGTAGAGATTCCAGGAAAGACTTGGTTTGTCGGTACACAGTTCCATCCTGAGTACTCAAGCACTGTGCTCCATCCGCATCCGCTGTTCCTTGATTTCATCAAGACCATTGCAGGGGACAATAGCGTAAAAACAGAGGCTGTAAAGTGAAAATGGAATTGTAACAACAGAAAAATCATGCGTATCGGGCAAAAAAAATATGAATTGTTTGCGCAAACAAAAAAATGCTCGTAAATTTGCACCGTAAAAAGAAACTCAAATGAAGTTCGGCTTAATAAACAAGGCAGCATTCAATGTTCTGATGGCGTTTGGCAATCAGAACTCGAAGAATAACAAGAACCAGAATAGCAATCAGGGTCTTGGCATTGCGTTGTGTCCGTTTACCAGTCGAATGGACTAGATGAAGAAAATAAAATGACGCAGAGATAAAGAAAAAGATAAGGACTGGTTCTTAAACGGAATCAGTCCCCTTTTTTTATAAGTAGGACAGACAACAAGCAGAACATACAACAACAAACATAATTATAACAACACAAACACAAGACAAAAAACAAAAAGAACTATGTGTGGCTTTGTAGGAATTCTGAAGATCAAAGGTGATGCACACCAGAAGAGAGAACAAGCATTGAAGATGTCGGCAAAGATTCGCCATCGCGGACCTGACTGGAGCGGAGTCTTCAGCAATGACGGTGCAGTCCTGGCACACGAACGTCTGGCAATCGTCGACCCACTGTCGGGCGGACAGCCTTTGTACTCCATGGACAAGAAGAAAGTATTGGCAGTAAATGGCGAGATATACAATCATCAGGCAATACGCAAGGAAACAGAAGATTCATACCAGTATCAGACTGGGTCGGACTGCGAGGTGATACTTGCACTTTACGAGAAGTACGGAGTTGATTTCATAGACAAGTTGAACGGTATCTTTGCTTTCGTCCTCTATGATTCAACTACAGATGATTATCTCATTGCACGCGACCCGATAGGTGTTATTCCTCTTTACATTGGTCACGACAAGGACGGCACAGTCTATGTGGCAAGTGAACTGAAGGCGTTGGAAGGCTATTGCGACAGTTATGAACCGTTCCTTCCCGGACACTACTGCACAAGCAAACATGGAGGCAAAATAGAACGCTGGTACAAACGTCCGTGGTTCCACTACGACGGCATGAAATGGTCTACTTCCGACCGTGCAGAAGCAGTGAAGCTGGTGAAGGAAGGACTTATGGCATCGGTAAAGCGCCAGTTGATGAGCGATGTGCCTTATGGAGTGCTTCTCTCAGGCGGACTCGACAGCTCTGTAGTTTCAGCCATTGCCAAACTCTATTCGGCAAAACGAGTTGAGACAAACGACAAACATGATGCATGGTGGCCACAGCTCCACTCATTTGCAGTGGGACTCAAGGGCGCGCCCGACCTTGTGAAGGCAAAAGAAGTGGCAGACCATATCGGGACCATACACCATGAAGTGAACTATACAATCCAGGAAGGACTGGATGCAATACGCGATGTCATCTACTATATAGAGACTTACGATGTGACAACAGTGCGCGCAAGTACTCCGATGTATCTGCTGGCACGCGTCATCCGCAGTATGGGAATAAAGATGGTGTTGAGCGGTGAGGGTGCAGACGAAATCTTCGGTGGTTACCTGTATTTCCACAAAGCTCCAAACGCAAAGGAATTTCATGAGGAGACAGTCCGGAAACTCAGCAAACTATATATGTACGACTGCCTGAGAGCAAACAAGTCGCTCCTGGCATGGGGAATCGAGGGCCGTGTACCATTCCTCGACAAAGAATTCCTCGACATCGCAATGTCCATCGACCCGGCACTGAAGATGTGCCTTGGCAAGACAATGGAAAAGGGAGTTGTGCGTGAAGCATTTGCCGACATGCTGCCAGCATCAGTGGCTTGGAGACAGAAGGAGCAGTTCAGCGACGGAGTGGGCTACAGTTGGATAGACACACTCAAGGACATCACTTCAAAGGCAGTGACTGACGAACAGATGGCTCATGCTGCAGAGCGCTTCCCAATCAATCCGCCGATGAACAAGGAGGAGTATTACTATCGCTCAATATTCGAAGAGCACTTCCCAAGTGAATCTGCTGCGCGCAGTGTGCCAAGCGTACCGAGTGTGGCTTGTTCCACTGCAGAAGCACTGGCATGGGACAAGGCGTTCCAGAACATGAACGACCCAAGCGGACGTGCTGTGGCTGATGTACATGAGGATGCATAACAGTAAGCAAACGCAACAGTGTAAGCAAAGATAACAGTTCAAGCAAACGCAACAGTGTAAGCAAACGCAACAGTGTAAGCATAACAAATAAACATAATAAAGAAACAAACAACAAACAAATCATAATCAGGGTTATCAAGTAAACAACACAAACTAAACACGATTAAAAACAAACCCCAAAAAAGAATTTGACTATGAGTAAGTTAAGATTTGACGTGGTGCAAGACGCTTTCAAGAAGAAAGCCTTGCCAGTAGACATCCCAAGTGAACGTCCTTCAAAGTATTTTGGAGAGCTGGTGTTCAACCGTGAAAAGATGCACAAGTATCTTGATGTGTCAACTTACAACAAGTTGGTAGACTGCATCGACAATGGTCATGCTCTTGACCGTGCTATTGCCGACAAGGTGGCAGAAGGTATGAAGACATGGGCAATGGAGCACAAGGTGACTCATGTCACACACTGGTTCCAGCCACTGACTGAAGGAACAGCCGAGAAGCACGACTCATTCCTCGAGTACGACCAGAAGGGCGGTATGATAGAGGAATTCAATGGAAAGTCCCTTATCCAGCAGGAACCGGATGCAAGTTCATTCCCAAGCGGTGGTATCAGAGCTACATTCGAGGCTCGTGGATATACTGCATGGGACCCGACTTCTCCAGTATTCATCCAGGATGACACCCTTTGTATTCCAACAGTGTTCGTGTCGTACACAGGCGAGGCACTCGACTACAAGACTCCTCTGAAGAAAGCGCTGAAAGCAGTGAGCGATGCAGCCGTAGATATCTGCAAGATGTTTGACCCCAATGTCAAGAAGGTCTATTCATATCTTGGCTGGGAACAGGAATACTTCCTTGTTGACGAAGACCTGTATGCAGCACGTCCAGACCTTATGCTCACCGGACGCACACTCATGGGACACGAGTCTTCAAAGAACCAGCAGTTGGATGACCACTACTTCGGATCAATCCCAACACGTGTGGTTTCATTCATGAAGGAAGTGGAGATTGAGGGCTACAAGCATGGTATTCCATTGAAGACACGCCATAATGAGGTTGCACCAAACCAGTTTGAACTGGCTCCAATCTTTGGAGAGACCAACCTTTCAAACGACCAGAACCAAATGGTCATGAACCTGATGTCGAACATTGCGCGCAAGCATGGCTTCGTACTTCTTCTTCATGAGAAACCATTTGCCGGCATCAACGGTTCGGGTAAACACAACAACTGGTCACTCGGTACAGACACTGGCACACTGTTGCTTGCTCCGGGTAAGGATGCAATGGGCAACCTGCAGTTCGTAACCTTCTTCGTGAATGTCCTGGTAGCAGTCCAGAAGCACAACGGACTGTTGAAGGCATCTATCGCTTCAGCAACCAATGCTCACCGTCTTGGCGCAAACGAGGCACCACCGGCAATCATCTCTTCATTCCTTGGAGCAACCATGACCAACGTGCTCCGCAAACTTCTTGAAGTACCTTCAGATACTCCAATCGAGATTGCAGGCAAGAAGGGAGCATCAGTAGGAATCGTTGAGATACCTGAAATCTTCATCGACAATACCGACCGAAACAGGACCAGTCCGTTCGCATTCACCGGCAACCGTTTCGAGTTCCGCGCAGTCGGTTCAAGCGCCAACAACGCCGGTGCCATGACAACCCTCAACGCAGCTGTTGCCGAGCAGTTGAAGGCATTCAAGGTAGCTGTTGACAAGGAGATGGCAGCAGGAAAGCCAATGAACATAGCCTTCATGGATGTATTGAAACCACTTATTGCAAGTGTAATCGATACTGTTTGCTTCGACGGCAACGGCTATTCTGATGAATGGCCAATTGAAGCAAAGAAACGTGGACTTGATGTCGAGACAAGCGTGCCTGAGATGTTCAAGGAATTCACCAAGCCTGCTTCTGTGGAGATGTTCACAAGCACCAATGTATATACAAAAGAGGAACTTGAGGCTCGTAACGAAGTCAAGTGGGAGACATACACAAAGAAGGTTCAGATTGAAGCCCGTGTGATGGGACGTATGGCAATCAACCATATCATACCTGCCGCTCTTGCATACAAGAACCGTCTGCTTACCATCGTCTCACAACTCAAGGAAATCTATCCTGATGACTTGGAGTCGATGGCATCTACAGAGTTGGAACTCTTGAAGAAGGTCTCAAAACTCATCGACGAAGTCCGCACCAAGACTTATGCAATGATTGATGCACGCAAGGCTGCCAACAAGATTGAGAACGAATACGAAAAGGCTACTGCCTACCACGATATAGCAGAGTCACTCTTCGCTATCCGCCGTCCGATTGACAAGCTTGAGGAAATCGTTGACAACGACCTCTGGCCATTGCCGAAGTATCGCGAGATTCTATTCATCAACTAAATAAATAATTTCTTTTGAAAGTCCCTCCTTTCTTCGGGAGGGAGGGACTTTGTTTACTTGTTGAATAGCGCAGAATATGGCTTATTGATGCATGGACGAGAAACGAACTAAATGCATAGACGGCACAAACAGACTAAATGCATGATGTCATAAAAGAATTCAAGTTGAGCAAGTCCAAATGTGATTTGTAGTTTACAGACTCGGTTATTCCATTTGGAAGCTTCAAAAGAATGAACGTATGGTCGCAGGACGACAGACAAGCGGTCGCAAGTCGACGGACAAGCGGTCGCAAGTCGATGGACAACCGGTCGTATGGCAATGGACAACCGATTGTAAGGCTACTTGCCAAAGCCTCCTTCGTTTTATATACTTGCAGAACTTGGACAACATGACAAATGCATATACGACAAAACAGACTAAACACATAGACGATAAAGACAAAACAGACTATTATCCGAACACAAAACAACACGGTTATATGAAAACGCTGTATAATAAAGAAAACGAACACGATGCATGTGGCGTGGGACTGTTGGCAGACTTGAAGAGCAACAAAACCCATCAGTTGGTGGATGATGCCCTCACAGTCCTTGAAAACATGAGACATCGTGGAGCCGAATCAGCAGACAACAGATCTGGTGACGGTGCAGGTATCCTCGTACAGATACCACATGAGTTTATTCTACTTCAGGGTATTCCTGTCCCTGAGAGAGGCAAATATGGAACAGGACTCGTGTTCCTTCCAAAAGACAGGAACTTGCATGACGCTTATCTTGATTTGATTCATCGGGAAGTTGAGTCAGCAGGATTTGTACTTTCACACGTGCGCAACGTGCCGGTCAATTCCGACATCCTGGGCGGTGCTTCTGCAGACACAGAACCAGATATAGTCCAGCTGTTCATCACTGGAGCACAAGATTTCGACCGCTTCGAAGTTGACCTTTATCTGCTTCGCAAACACATCGAACAACAGATTGACGACAAGGATTTCTATATCGTATCATTGTCGAGCAAAACAATAGTATATAAAGGAATGCTCACATCCATGCAGTTGCGTGAGTATTTCCCGGACTTGAGCAGTCCGTTCTTCACGAGTGGCATGGCAATAGTCCACTCACGATTCAGTACAAACACATTCCCGACCTGGTCGTTGGCACAACCGTTCAGAATGTTGTCCCACAACGGAGAGATAAACACCATCCGCGGCAACAGAGGCTGGATGGAAGCCAGGGAGAGCGTGCTCTCATCCAAGGTCTTGGGAGATGTGAAGGGCATTCACCCGATACTTCAGCCCAACATGAGCGACAGTGCATCATTCGACAATGCACTTGAGTTCTTCGTAATGTCAGGTCTGAGCCTGCCTCATGCCATTTCCATGATGGTGCCTGAGTCATTCAACGACCGCAACCCTATAAGCAACGAACTGAAGGCTTATTTCGAATACCATTCCATTCTGATGGAGCCATGGGACGGACCAGCTGCCCTGTTGTTCTCCGACGGTCGTTATGCCGGCGGAATGCTCGACAGAAACGGTCTTCGTCCTTGCCGTTATATCATTACTGAAGACGGGCGCTTCATCGTTGCATCAGAGGCTGGTTGTCTTAAGGTAGACCCACAGATTATAAAAGAGAAAGGAAAGTTGCAGCCGGGCAAGATCATGATGGTCGACACCGAGGACGGCAAGATTTACAGAGACGGGGAAATCAAGTCTTTGCTTGCAAATGAATGCGACTACGAACGCTGGTTGCAGGCAAACCGGATAGAACTCAACAAACTCCATAGCGGACGAAAGGTGGAGAACAGTGTCAGTGAGTTCCAGCGCAAGTTGCGTTGCTTCGACTTCACCCGTGAGGATGTCGACAGAGTCATTGTCCCGATGTGTGCCAATGCACAGGAACCGTTGACTTCAATGGGTAATGACACCCAACTTGCGGTGTTGTCCGACAAGCCTCAGTTGCTGTTCAACTATTTCCGCCAGCAGTTTGCACAGGTTACCAACCCGCCAATCGACCCTATTCGTGAGGAACTGGTCATGTCGCTGACAGAGTACATCGGTGCAGTCGGCATGAATATCCTTACTCCGAATGAGTCACACTGCAAGATGGTTCGTCTGCCACAGCCGGTGCTCACCAACACAGAACTGGATTTGCTTTGCAACATCCGCTATAAAGGATTCAACACCGAGAAACTGTCAATCCTGTTCGACAAGAGCAAGGGTGAGGCAGGCTTGAAGGAAAGACTCGACGAACTGTGCCATGAGGCAGAGGAGTCAGTCGACAAGGGAATAAACTACATTATCCTGAGCGACCGTGGAGTGGACGAGACTCATGCAGCCATCCCTTCATTGCTCGCAGTAAGCACCATCCACCATTACTTGCTTTCCATCCAGAAACGAGTACAGACCGCTTTGATAGTCGAGAGCGGTGAGATTCGTGAGGTGATGCATGCAGCTCTTTTGCTCGGTTATGGAGCAAGTGCCATCAACCCATATATGGCATTTGCAGTTATTGACGACCTTGTGAAACACGGAGAGGTGCAGCTTGACTATGCCACTGCCGAGCACAATTACATCAAGGCAATCGACAAAGGCTTGTTGAAGATAATGAGTAAGATGGGAATCAGTACCATCCGTTCTTATCGTGGAGCCAAGATATTTGAATCTATCGGACTGAGCGAAGACTTGCTGAAGACATACTTCGGAACCTCAACCTCTTCAATGGGAGGCATCGGTCTGTCAAACATTGCCGCCGATGCAGTCAGGATGCACGAGCAGGGATTCAGCCAGACTCCGTCCGACATCCTGCCGTTCATCGGTCAGTATTCATTCCGCAAGGACGGAATCAAGCATGCCTGGACTCCGGATGCTATAGCAACCCTCCAGCTTGCCACTCGCACAGGCAGTTACAAGAAGTTCAAGGAGTTTACTCACATTGTTGATGATGTGAAAGAGCCATTGTTCCTTCGCCAGTACTTCAGGTTCAAGTCCAACCCGATTCCGTTGGATGAAGTAGAGCCCGAAGAGAACATCATGAAGCGCTTTATCGGTGCTGCCATGTCATTCGGTGCCATCAGTAAGGAAGCGCACGAAACCATTGCTCTTGCACTCAACAAAATCGGAAGCCGCAGCAATACCGGAGAAGGCGGTGAGGACGAAGAACGCTTTGCAGCCAAGGTCGACGGCGTTTCCTTGAGCAGTGCCGTGAAGCAGGTTGCTTCCGGACGTTTTGGTGTCACTACCGAATATCTTGTCAATGCACAGGAGATACAGATTAAGGTGGCACAGGGAGCCAAGCCAGGAGAAGGCGGTCAGTTGCCTGGATTCAAGGTGAACGAAATCATTGCCAAGACCCGCCATTCCATTCCTCAGATATCACTCATCTCTCCTCCACCTCATCACGACATCTATTCAATCGAAGACTTGTCGCAACTTATCTTCGACTTGAAGAATGTCAATCCAAATGCCCAGATAAGCGTAAAGCTCGTGGCTGAGGGTGGGGTGGGAACCATCGCAGCCGGAGTGGCTAAGGCAAAGGCAGACATCGTTGTCATCTCGGGTGCAGAAGGAGGTACCGGTGCATCACCGGCTTCATCCGTGCGATATGCAGGTGTTTCTCCTGAGATAGGTCTTGCCGAGACTCAGCAGACACTCGTGCTGAATGGATTGAGAGAACAGATAGAGATTCAGGTCGACGGTCAGTTGAAGTCAGGTAAGGACATCGTTGCCATGGCTCTGCTTGGTGCAGGTCAGTTCGGCTTCGGAACTGCACAGCTCATTGTCCTTGGATGTCTGTTGATGCGCAAGTGCCACACCAATGCTTGTCCGGTGGGTGTCGCAACCCAAGACCCACGTCTGCGCAAGCACTTCCTTGGACGTGCCGAGTACTTGGTGAACTTCTACACGTTCCTTGCCCGTGAGGTGCGTGAATACATGGCAGAGATGGGCTTCCGCAAGTTTGATGACATGATTGGACGTACGGATATGATAGAGATTGACGAAAGCCGTCTGAACGACAAGACCCGCTCTCTTGACTTCAGCAAACTGCTTGCAAAGGTCGACAATGGAAGCTCTCTGCACAAGCTGGTTCATCCAATCCACAAGATCTATGATGTGCTGGACCGCGACATGATTATGGCAACCAAGGATTATGTCGAGTTGGGCAGAAACGTGACCCTTGCTTACGACATCATCAATACCAACCGTTCTGTCGGTGCCATGCTTTCAGGTGAGTTGACCAAGAAGTATGGTGGCAAAGGTCTTCCCGACGGTTCCATCAACGTCCGTTTCAAGGGTTCTGCCGGACAGAGTTTCGGTGCGTTCCTGATGAAGGGAATCTCGTTCAGTCTGGAAGGAGAGACCAACGACTACATGGGCAAAGGTCTGTCGGGCGGATGCATCAGTCTGTATCCACCGAAGCATTCCCGTTTCAAAGCCCAGGACAACATCATTGCAGGCAACACATTGCTCTATGGCGCTACCAGCGGTGAGGTTTACATCAACGGTAGGGTAGGCGAGCGTTTCGCAGTCCGCAACTCCGGTGTAACCGCTGTTGTCGAGGGAACAGGCGACCACTGCTGCGAGTACATGACAGGCGGACGTGTGGTTGTCCTCGGAACTACAGGGCGTAACTTCGCTGCAGGTATGTCCGGCGGTCTTGCTTATGTATGGAACAAGAACCAGGATTTCGATTACTACTGCAACATGGACATGATTGAACTCGGACTTATCGAAGAGCGTACCCGTAGGGAAGAACTCCACGACTTGATTCTGAAGCATTATCTGCACACGGGCTCAGTGCTTGCAAAGCAGATGCTCGACAACTGGAACCAGTATGTGGAAGAGTTCATTCAGGTCACTCCAATCGAATACAAGAAAGTGCTCCATGAAGAGGCAATGAAGGACCTTGAGAAGAGAATCAATAATGTAGAACGCGACTATTAATCATTATTATCATGGGAAATCCAAAAGCATTTTTAACTGTGCCACGCCAGGAAGCGGGTCACAGACCAATATATGAAAGAATAAAGGACTTTGCCGAGGTGGAGCAGACTCTCAACGAGAGCGACCGCCAGTTGCAGGCTTCACGTTGCATGGACTGTGGAGTTCCGTTCTGCCACTGGGCTTGTCCACTGGGCAACAAACAGCCGGAATGGCAGGATGCCGTGTACAAAGGCAAATGGAAGCAGGCATACGAACTGCTCTCTGCCACCAACGACTTTCCTGAGTTCACGGGACGCATCTGTCCAGCCCTCTGCGAGAAGAGCTGTGTGCTCAATCATTGCATCGACGCACCAGTCACCATCCGCGAGAATGAGTGCTCAATCATCGAACATGCATTCAGCGAAGGCTATATCCAGCCACAGACCTACGAGCGCAATGGCAAACGTGTTGCTGTGATTGGAGCCGGACCTGCCGGAATGTCGGCAGCAGTGCAGCTCAACAAGAAAGGCTACGACGTGGTGCTGTTCGACAAGCATCAGTCCATTGGCGGACTTGTGCGTTACGGCATCCCTAACTTCAAGTTGAACAAGTACATTGTCAACCGCAGGGCAGAACTGATGAAAGCTGAGGGAATCGAATTCCGGATGAACACCGAGGTCGACCCGACTTCACTGCCTGAAGGCTTCGATGCTTATGTCATCTCCACCGGTACACCTGTGGCACGCGACCTCAAAGTGCCAGGACGTGAACTGAAGGGCGTCCACTTCGCACTCGAGATTCTGAGCCAGCAGAACAAGGTCATCATGGGCGAGGACGTGAGCAGTGAGGAGAAGATAAGTGCGAAGGACAAGAACGTGCTGGTCATCGGAGGCGGTGATACCGGCAGCGACTGCATCGGTACATGCAACCGTCAGGGTGCAAAACACATACTTCAGATTGAAATCATGCCAAAGCCACCGGTTGGACACAATCCTGCCACTCCTTGGCCGCAATGGCCGGTCATCCTGAAGACCACAACCAGTCACGAGGAAGGATGCGAACGCCGTTGGTGCCTCACCACAAACAAGTTCATTGATGATGGAAACGGCAATCTGAAAGGTGCCGAGATTGAAGAAGTGGAATGGATTCCTGCAGCCGACGGCGGACGTCCTCAGATGAAACCGACAGGCAAGAAGGAGACAATTGACTGCGACCTCGTGCTCCTTGCCATGGGCTTCCTCCGTCCGGAGCATCCGGCATTTGCCGACAATGTGTTTGTGGCAGGCGATGCCAAGTCGGGTGCAAGTCTTGTGGTGCGTGCCATTGCCAGTGGCAGACAAGTAGCCCAGGAAGTGGATAATTATCTATCAAAATAAGAGAATGACGAAGTTAAATACTAATTTCCAGAAACTCTCCCATCGCTATCTCTTTGCCGATATAGCCCAGAGAGTTGCCAAATACAAGTCAGAACATCCTGATGCCCAGATCATCCGACTGGGCATCGGCGATGTCACACGCCCTTTGCCCCAGGCTTCCATTGATGCCATGCATAAGGCAGTCGACGAGTGTGCCAATCCAAAGACCTTCCATGGCTACGGACCCGAGCATGGCTACGACTTCCTTATAGATGCCATCATTGCGCATGATTTCACTCCGCGTGGAATCAGCCTTAACCGTCAGGAAGTGTTCATAAATGACGGAGCCAAAAGCGATACGGGCAATATTGGAGACATACTTTCCGTTAATAATACAGTCGGAATAACCGACCCTGTCTATCCCGTCTATGTGGATACCAACATCATGGCAGGCAGACAACTGACCTACATCCCGTGTAACGAGGCAAACGGATTTACGGGCGACATCCCATCGGAGCATCTTGATATAATCTATCTGTGCTATCCGAACAACCCGACCGGAGCCGTGATTTCCCGGGAGAAACTCAGTCAGTGGGTCAAGTATGCACTCGAGAACGATGCGCTGATTCTCTATGATGCAGCATACGAGGCATTCATCCAGGACTCGTCCATCCCTCATTCCATCTTCGAGATTGAAGGGGCTCGCGAGTGTGCCATAGAGTTTCGCAGTTTCTCCAAGACAGCCGGGTTCACCGGTGTGCGTTGCGGCTACACCATCATCCCGATGGAGCTGAAGGTGAGAGGGGAGAACGGCGAGAAGGTGTGCCTCAATGATTTTTGGGAGCGCCGTCAGTGCAGCAAGTTCAATGGCGCATCCTATGTGTCACAGCGCGGTGCCGAGGCAGTGTTCTCCGAGGCAGGACAGCAGCAGGTGAAGGCATCCATCGACTATTACCTCGAGAATGCCCGCATCATCCGCGAGAGTTTGGGCGACTGTGGACTGAAGGTGTACGGAGGCGAACATTCGCCTTATATCTGGGTGTCAACACCCGATGGCGAGGACTCATGGTCGTTCTTCGACCGCCTGTTGCACCAAGCCAATGTGGTGACAACCCCAGGCGAAGGCTTCGGCAAGAACGGCGAAGGATACGTACGCATCACTGCTTTCGGTACAAAGGAAGACAGCATTGAAGCAATGGCAAGAATAAAGAAAATGTTATAATAGATTTATGAAGAAAGCAACATTACTACTGGAAGATGGTTCGCAGTTTGAGGGCTATTCGTTCGGCTATGAAAAGTCGGTTGCAGGCGAATTGTGTTTCTACACAGCAATGACCGGCTATCCCGAAAGCCTCACTGACCCGTCCTATCGCGGTCAGATACTCGTACCGACCTATCCGATGATAGGAAACTATGGAGTGCCCGATGATGAGACGACCGATGGTATCTCACGTTTTTTTGAATCCGAGAAAATACAGTGTCAGGCTTTGATTATCTCCAACTATTCAGACAAGTACAGCCACTGGGATTCCAGCCGTAGCCTGTCTACATGGCTCAAGCAGAACCAAGTGCCTGCCCTGTGCGGAATCGACACCCGTGTACTTACCAAGAAACTGCGCGACAAGGGCGCATTGCTTGGCAAGATTGTGTTCGACGGGGTAGATGTCGAGATGTCCGACCCTAACCTGCGCAACCTCGTGTCAGAGGTGTCAACCAAGGAAGTCCATGTCTACGGCAACGGAAGCAAGAAAGTGCTCATGATTGACTGTGGCATGAAGAACAACATATTGCGTTGTCTGCTCAAGTTCGATGTGACAGTCAAGCGCGTGCCGTGGGACTATGATTTCCGCAATGAAGACTACGACGGACTGTTCGTGTCAAACGGACCGGGCGACCCCTCACTCTGCAAGGAAACAGTCGAACATCTGCGCTGGGCGCTCACCCAGGACAAGCCAATCATGGGAATATGCCTCGGCAACCAGTTGCTTGCCATTGCAGCAGGTGCGAAGACCTACAAACTCAAATACGGACACCGTGGACACAACGTCCCGGTCAAGGAAGCCGGAACCCACAAGTGTCTGATTACATCCCAGAACCACGGCTTTGCCATCGACGACACAACCCTTCCCAAGGAATGGGAGACACTCTATGTCAATCTCAACGACGGTACGAACGAAGGAATACGTCACCGCACCAAACCGTTCTTCTCCACACAGTTCCATCCGGAAGCATCCAGCGGTCCTGTTGATTCAATGCCTCTGTTTGAGAATTTCATCAACCTATTGTAATGTTCCGTTTACAGCATAAACAATCGATATATGAGCTCTGAATTAAATAAAATACTGATATTGGGCAGTGGTGCACTGAAGATAGGTGAGTCAGGAGAATTCGACTACTCGGGTTCCCAGGCACTGAAAGCCCTTCACGAGGAAGGCAAGTTCACCATACTCATCAATCCGAATATCGCTACAGTGCAGACATCCGAGGGTGTTGCCGACCATATTTATTATCTGCCAATCACTCCCGAGTTTGTAGAGAAAGTGATTGCCAAGGAACATCCCGATGCCATCATGCTTTCGTTCGGAGGACAGACAGCCCTCAACTGCGGAGTGAAACTCTACGAAAGCGGAGTGCTCGAGAAATACAATGTCAAGGTCATCGGTACTCCCGTGCAAGCCATCATCAACACCGAAGACCGCGAACTCTTTGCCGAGATGATGCACGACATCAATGTGAAGACAGCCCACAGTGTGGCAGTCAATTCCATTGATGAGGCTTTGGAAGTGGTCAAGCAGATTGGCTATCCAATCATCGTGCGTGCAGCCTACACACTTGGCGGACTCGGTTCCGGCTTCTGCAACAACGACGACGAACTCCGCAAACTGGCAAGTTCAGCCTTCACCTTCTCTCCGCAGATTCTTATCGAGGAATCGCTCAAGGGATGGAAGGAAATAGAATATGAAGTGGTGCGCGACAAGTACGACAACTGCATCACAGTCTGCAACATGGAGAACTTCGACCCGCTGGGCATCCACACCGGCGAGAGTATCGTTGTTGCACCGTCGCAGACTCTGAGCGACCACGAGTACCACAAGCTCCGTCAGATTGCAATCAAGATTGTACGCAAGGTCGGAATCATCGGAGAGTGCAACGTGCAGTATGCCCTCGACCCCAACAGCGACGACTACCGTGTGATTGAGGTCAATGCACGTCTGAGCCGTTCTTCAGCCCTTGCATCCAAAGCCACCGGCTATCCTCTCGCATTCGTTGCAGCAAAACTCGGATTGGGATACGGACTCGACGAAATCCAGAACTCAGTGACCAAGATTACTGCCGCATTCTTCGAACCAGCACTCGACTATGTAGTGGTGAAGATTCCGCGTTGGGACCTCGGCAAGTTCGACGGCGTTTCCAAACTCATAGGCTCGTCAATGAAGTCAGTGGGCGAGGTGATGTCAATCGGACGCACCTTCGAGGAAGCCATACAGAAAGGCATGCGAATGGTGGGACAAGGACTCCACGGATTCGTGGCAAACACAGTCAGAGTGCCCGACGTCGACTTCGAACTCCACAACCCCACCGACAAGCGCCTGGCTGCAATCGCCCTTGCGTTCGATATGGGCTACACCATCGACCAGCTCCACGACATCACGAAGATTGACCGATGGTTCCTCTTCCGTCTGCAGAACATCTACAATGTGAAGAACGACCTTGAGAAGTACGACAGCGTCGACTCCATACCGGTTGAACTGCTCACCCTCGCAAAGAAGATGGGATTCTCCGACTATCAGATAGGCAAGATAGTCATCAAGGACGAGTCCATCAATCCACACGAGAAAGGACTCATTGTGCGCAAGCTGCGCAAGCAGCTCCACCTGCTGCCAGTCGTGAAGCAAATCGACACCATGGCAGGCGAATATCCGGCACAGACCAATTACCTCTATCTCACATACAACGGATGCGAGTCCGACGTCGATTTTGCCCACGACGGCAAGTCAGTCATCGTGCTCGGTTCCGGAGCCTACCGAATCGGTTCGTCAGTAGAGTTCGACTGGTGCGGAGTGGCAGCCATCAAGAAGATTCAGGAGATGGGCTACCGTGCCATCATGATCAACTACAACCCCGAGACCGTAAGTACCGACTACGACATCTGCGACCGTCTGTTCTTCGACGAACTCACACTCGAGCATGTGCTCGACGTCTGCGATTTCGAACAGCCGATGGGGGTCATCGTAAGTACCGGCGGACAGATACCGAACAACCTCGCACTCTTGCTCGACCAGCAGGGCATCAACATCCTCGGAACTTCAGCCAAGTCCATCGACATTGCCGAAGACCGACAGAAATTCTCCGAGATGTGCGACAGCCTTGGCATCGACCAGCCACGCTGGAAGGAACTTACCCGCATGGAGGAAATCTATGACTTCGTCGACGAAGTGGGTCTGCCTGTCATGATACGTCCGTCCTACGTCCTTTCCGGTGCAGCCATGAGAGTCGTAAGCAACAAAGACGAACTCGAGAACGCACTGAAGAATGCAGCCGTCGTAAGCCAGGACCACCCGGTAGTGGTGACAGAATTCCTGCAGCGTGCAAAGGAAGTGGAGATTGATGCAGTGGCACAGAACGGAATCATCAAGTGCTATGCCATCAGCGAACATATCGAATATGCCGGAGTACACTCAGGAGATGCCACAGTCGTGTTCCCTGCACAGAAACTCTACTTCGAGACCATCCGCCGCATCAAGCGTACGGCACGCAAGATTGCCGAGGCACTCAACATCTCCGGTCCGTTCAACATCCAGTTCCTTGCCAAGGACAACCAGTTGAGAGTCATCGAGTGCAACCTCCGTGCCAGCCGCAGTTTCCCGTTCGTGTCAAAAGTCACGAAGTTCAACTTCATCGGCATGGCAACCGAAATCATGCTCGGAAAAGAAGTCGAGCCGTTCGGCAAGAACTTCGCCGACATCGACTATGTGGGAGTGAAGTCGTCACAGTTCTCCTTTGCCCGACTGCTCAAAGCCGACCCGATACTTGGAGTCGACATGGCATCAACCGGCGAAGTCGCTTGTCTTGGCGAGAACTACTACGAGGCATTGCTCAAGAGCATGCTGTCAGTAGGCCACCACATCCCCGACAAGCAGAAGGGAATACTCATCTCCTCAGGAACAGCCCGTTCAAAGGCAGACCTGCTGGAGGCAGCGCGCACACTGCACGAGGCAGGCTACAAGCTCTATGCCACAGGCGGTTCAGCCAAATTCCTCGAGCAGAACGACATCCCGTCGGAAGTGCTCCATTGGCCCGATTCAGGCACCGAACCCAATGTCATCGACTACATCCGCAACCACAAGATTGACCTTGTGATAAACATTCCGAAGAACCACACCCAGCGTGAGCTTCAGAACGGCTATCTCATACGTCGTGCCGCAATCGACTACAACATCCCGTTGATCACCAACACACGTCTTGCGTCAGCATACGTCCATGCATTCTGCAAGTACGGATTCGACAGGCTCGAAATCAAGCACTGGGGCGAGTACTAACGGCTTCCAGCCGTCTGCACCTTGTTCCAGACACACACACTTTTTTTGATGGATGGACTTTACCTGTAGCTTAATTGGTTTCTGCTACACGTCCCCCTGGGTAAAGTCCGTCCATCCTTTTTTTTTGTATGTCGCAAGTATGGTCCATCCATCCGGACGACTAACACAAAACCCAACACACAAAACCTAAAACACTTTTGCAGGCTCCTACCGTGTGGGCTTGATTATCTCCGCAAAACTCTTTGGAAGGCAGATGTTCTCTACATATTGAGCCGCAGCGAACAAGGGTGCAATATCTTCGTCCTTAAACCCGGC
>CAVISR010000019.1:0-35178 GCA_963645405.1 Acutalibacteraceae bacterium | reverse complement strand
CAGCCCACAAACCCACGCTCGCTTTAACGCTCTCGGAGAGAGCTAGCTCCTATTGTCATCCGGATGGCAAGTTCTTACCTTCAGGAGAAAATTTAGGAGGAACTTACGCTTTCGTAGAAAGAAAGCTTCTGATATTGCTCGCAGATGAATGAATGTACATGGGAAAATGATGTGCTATTGTTTTGCTTGTCTGTTTCTTGTTCTTTACATCATTCTTAAATCTATCTGCCATCAGTCCTGCTTTTTGTATCCGTTAGTCAGAACTGGCGTACTGACTGCTCGGTACTGGAGTACCGAGTAAAAGGGACGGTTGTCCCGACTGGAAGGGACGGGGCATGCGACTATATGTCTTTGACGGAGCATTCAGTCGTACCAATTGATGGCATCCTCATAGCGGTCGAACGTGAGTTGTTCCGTCACTCCCACCTTCTTGAGCACCTGCAGCACAAGTTCCTGCTCGTTGGGCGGCATGGCTATCACTCCGCGCCGGCGGTCGTAGTAAGGGTTGCGACCAAAGTGCAGGATGAGTGTGGTCATGAAACGGTCGTACTGCTGTGGATACATCTTGCTCTGAAAGCCCGTGAAGCCTCGTGCATAACGCACCGGCTTGTTGCAGCGGTAGTTCGTGCAACTGTCATCGGCTGGGCAATGGTCGGGGTTGAGCAGTCGCATATAGTCTTTCTCTGTCCGCAACTTCTCGAAGGCGATGCGATGGAGGCACTCTCCTGCCTTGGGGCACTTGTCATGCACACAGACGGGATAGTCCTTGGGGGCTGTGGTGAAGAATTTCCTGATCATATAGTTCTTATTTTACTGTTGATTGCGCGGGCACTCATGTTGCTTTGATTGCTTAGGTGAGCACGACTCATCGTGGATGCAAATATAAGGTTTTTCTTTCAAGAATGGGTTGCTTTGATTAAAATATCTCGGGAAAAACAAAATAATTGGCGTCTTCAACGGCAGATTCGGGTGATTTGCGTATATTTGCGGTGAAAATATCCTCAATATGACAGACAGGGAATTAGAGAGGCTACTGGACGAGGTGGCAGGTGAGCGGGCTGAGAATGTGACCATACAGCCCGACCCACGTTATACGGAGACAATTATGGGTAAGACCTTAAACGGAGGTGATTACTCCGTGGCATATTATTATGATGCTAATGGTCACCCCTGCACAAAATCAGAAGCGACTGCCGTCAACATTGTCGAATACACCAAAGACGGTGGCTTCGTCAACGAGTGCTATGGTGTCTTGGGTAAGCCCGAGACTACTTGAATCCCTCGTGTCGACGTCTTATCTGCAGAACTTAGACAAAACCTAAACGGAATAAGTTACGAGTAATATTAGAAACATTATAAATCGAAAACATGGGATACAGTAAGAACAAGAGACGCAGGCTGGAAATGTATGTTACCAGTGCGTTGGTGGAACTCGATTTAGGTGTGGAATACAATATCGAGCATGGCTATATAGAAGGTGAAACTTTTGTGGAAGTGGACTTCAACAAAGAACAGTTCCTCGACATTCCTGAAGAATTGAGTTTCCAGGTTGACGATGCGTTGGAAGAGGTGGCTGACGAGCTAGACGGTTTTGTAACATGGATAAATGATTATACCGTCAAAATCAGCGTAGAATAGAAGGGAATACAAGTAGGACCTAAGTTCGTACCAAGTTCGTATCAAGTTCAAGGATTCATAGATATAATGGGTTCAGGGAGAGAAGTCCGTGAATGACTTCTCCCCCTGAGCCGAAAGCAATGGCACGTTTCTGAACCGAATGAAGGCTTTGCATGCAAGCAATGGCATTTCCCAATTTATCCCGAACTGATTATTGGGACATCATTCCTCAAGCAGTATTGTTCCTTCGAACACATTGGCTGCAGGACCGGTGAGGAAGATGTGGTTTGTCTGTTTGTTCCATTCGATGTCGAGTTGTCCGCCATCCATCTGGATTGCTGATTTATTTGAGCAACGACCGGTGACGCAAGCTGCAACTGCTGTGGCGCAAGCTCCGGTTCCACAAGCAAGGGTGATGCCCGAACCGCGTTCCCATACTCGGGTACGCAATGTGTCGGGAGCGATGAGTTGGGCAAACTCGATGTTGCAGCGCTCGGGGAACAACGGGTTGTGCTCAAGCAACGGACCAACGGCCTCGAGGGAAACGCTCGTGATGTCGTCCACAAAAATCACGAAGTGGGGATTGCCCATGCAAACATATGTGCCCTTGTAGGATTTGCCGTCAACGGAAACCTCACCATCTATCATACGACCGTCGGTTGTGGCAAGCTGTTGTTTGTTTTCAAGTGACGGTTCGCCCATATCAACTGTTCCGCTTACAATTTCTCCGTCTTTCTCATGCAAACGGATGTACTTTACTCCGGAAAGGGTGTCGACAGAGACTGTGTCCTTTGAGGTAAGTCCGTGGTCGCGTACGAATTTGCCTACGCACCTGACTCCGTTGCCACACATCATGGCTTCGGACCCGTCGTTGTTGAATATGCGCATGGAGAAGTCTGCCACCGGGGATTTGTCGATGAGAATAAGTCCGTCGGACCCGATTCCGAAATGGAAGCGGCTCCAGTCGATTGAACATTTTACGGGGTCGGCAATTGGATTGTCAGGCAAGTAAACATAGATATAGTCGTTGCCCGCACCGTGCATCTTGGTGAATGTGATTTCGTGTTTCATTGTGTCTGTGTTTATGTGTTTATAATGAAAGAGTGTGTGTTTATAAAAAAACCGCCTAAGCCATTTCTGAACTTAAGCGGTCCATTAAAATTAATAACTTATGGAATATGTGCGTTATTAACCGAGCATACTCAAGAGGAATCCTGCTGCAACGGCTGAACCAATCACACCGGCAACGTTCGGTCCCATGGCGTGCATCAACAGATAGTTGTGAGGATCTGCTTTCTGACCTTCTATCTGACTTACACGCGCTGCCATTGGCACGGCAGAAACTCCGGCTGAACCAATGAGCGGATTGATTTTCTCCTTGAGGAACAGGTTCATGACCTTGGCAAGCAGTACGCCACCGGCTGTACCCATACTGAATGCAACGATTCCCATGCAGAGAATGCTGATGGTCTGGATGTTGAGGAAGGACTCTGCTGTTGCTGTAGCTCCGACGGTTGTACCGAGGAAAATCACAACGATATTGTTGAGTTCGTTCTGAACTGTCTTGCTCAAGCGCTCAACGACACCACTTTCTCTGAACAAGTTACCAAGCATGAGGCAACCTGCGAGGGATGCTGCAGAAGGAAGGAGCAATGCGATGATGATGGTCACGATGATTGGGAAGAGTATCTTCTCAGTCTTTGACACTGTACGCAACTGCTTCATCTTGATTTCGCGCTCTTTCTTTGTTGTCAGCCAACGCATGATTGGCGGCTGGATGACCGGTACCAATGCCATGTAAGAGTAAGCTGCCACGGCAATAGGGCCAAGAAGGCGTGGAGCAAGTCTTGATGTCAAGAAGATTGCTGTAGGACCGTCGGCACCACCGATAATACCGATTGAAGCTGCCTCCTGCGGAGTGAAACCGAGAAGGTGGGCTGTGATGAAGGTGGTGAAGATACCGAGCTGTGCTGCAGCACCAAGGAGCAAGCTCTTTGGATTGGCAATCAGCGGACCGAAGTCGGTCATTGCACCTACTCCAATGAAGATAAGACATGGATAGACTCCTGCCTTGACTCCGATGTAAAGCCAGTCGAGCAAACCGCCATCTTTCATTATGGTGAGATAGTTGTGGTATGCCTCATGGTTGTTCTCATCCAGGAAGTTTGTCCAAAGCTGAGAATTGTAGAGTCCCGCTCCGAGGAAGTTCGTGAGCAACATTCCGAATGCTATTGGCAGAAGGAGCAATGGCTCGTATTTCTTGACTATAGCGAGATAGAGAAGAATGCAAGCAATGATTATCATGACGAAGGTTTTCCAACCGTCGCCTACGAACATCTGTACGAGTCCCATGTCGTTGAAGAACTTCAGCATTGTCTCGCCGAAATCAAAGTTCTGACTTGGATCGGGAGCAGCTGACGCTCCAACTGTCACGAGCATGAGCGTACAGAAAAGACAAAACATTTTGGATATATGTCTCATGTGATTTAGCCTATTTCTACGAGTGCATCACCTACGTTCACTGATGCGCCCTGTTGTACAAGAACATTCTTAACGGTGCCGTCCCATTCGGAAACGATGTCGTTTGCCATTTTCATTGCCTCAAGAACTACAAGCACTTCGCCCTTCTTTACAGACTGTCCAACTTTCACGTTGACAGAAGTGATGGTGCCTGGCAGTGGTGCAGAAACAGTCTTACCGCCAACTGATGCTGGCTTTGGTGCAGGAGCAGCAGCTGGTTTCGGAGCTGGAGCAGCCTTCTTGGGAGCAGCAACTGGTTTTGGAGCAGCAACCGGTGCTGCAGCGACAGCGCCTTCGAGCTCAACCAATACGTCGCCCTGGTTTACAGACTGACCAATCTGTGCGCCGATTGACTTCACTGTGCCGTCAGCCTCAGCTGTGATGTTGTTCTCCATCTTCATTGCTTCCATGGTCATCACAACGTCACCCTTCTTCACTTGCTGTCCTACGGAAACAAGAATCTTTGTGATGTTGCCTGGCAGTGGAGCAGTAATCTTTGCCTGAGCAGTAGAAACTGCCTTAGGTGCAGCAGATGCAGCAGGAGCAGCAACAGCCGACCTGAACGCTGGAGCAGCAGAAGCCTCGTGTTCAACTTCCACGCTGTATGCTTTGCCATTAACGGTTACCTGAACTTGATTTTCACCTTGCTCCTCAACAGAAGCAGTGTAGTCCTTGCCGTTTATTTTAAATTTGAAATCCTTCATTTGTATTTTGCTATGATGTAATTATTATAAATGTGGGTTTAATTCATGATGCCATGCTGAGTAGTCGTTGTGCTTGATGGTAATGATACCACTCTCAACGTCATGAACGTTCTGATAATATAAATACAGAGCTGTTGCGATGGCTGCCTTCTCTTCCTCTGATGCAGAGGCTGCGGGAGCGGCAGCAGCGGCTGGAGCCTGGACTTTTGGTGCGGATGCATTCTCACTCTTCTTCCCTTTTGCAACGACATTGAAGAGGGAGAGAATGAAGATGATGAGTGTCAGAATGACAAACACGATTGAAAAACCGATACCGGTTTCCATCCATACATTTCCCCAATTTACTTCGACTAATGGAATAATCATATTGTCTGTAGTTTTTAGAGTGGAATATTACCGTGTTTCTTTGCAGGATTGGAAAGTTTCTTGTCCTGAAGCTGTGCCAAAGCGCGGATTATGCGGAAACGGGTGTTGCGTGGCTCAATGACATCATCGATGTAGCCATACTTGGCTGCGTTGTATGGGTTGGCAAAGAGGTTTGTGTACTCGTCTTCCTTCTCCTTGATGAACGCAGCTGCATCCTCGCCTGCCTCTTTCTTTGCCTTTGCCTCTTTGGCATACAACACAGCGGCTGCACCTGCTGCACCCATAACTGCGATTTCTGCTGATGGCCAAGCATAGTTGAGGTCACCACGGAGCTGCTTGCAGCTCATGACGATGTGTGAACCGCCGTAAGACTTGCGCAGAGTGACTGTAACCTTTGGAACTGTGCATTCTCCGTAAGCATAGAGAAGTTTTGCTCCGTGAAGGATAACGGCATTGTACTCCTGACCTGTACCAGGAAGGAATCCAGGAACATCGACAAGGGTTACGATTGGAATATTGAATGCGTCGCAGAAACGTACGAAACGTGCTGCCTTGCGTGATGCGTTGCAGTCGAGTACTCCGGCAAGAGCCTTTGGCTGATTGGCAACGATACCTACAGACTCACCGTTGAAACGTGCGAAACCAATGATGATGTTGCGTGCGTAGTTCTTCTGAACTTCGAAGAATTCACCGTTGTCGACGATAGCTGCAATGACCTCATACATGTCGTATGGCTTGTTTGGATTGTCTGGAATAATCTCGTTCAGATAATCTTCCATACGGTCGATTGGGTCTGTGCATTCAACACGTGGAGCCTTCTCGAGGTTGTTCTGTGGGATGTAGCTCAAGAGCTGCTTGATCATTGCCATTGCCTCTTCCTCTGTAGAAGCAGTGAAATGAGTGACACCTGACTTTGTTGAGTGAACTGAAGCACCACCGAGGTCTTCCTGTGACACAACCTCACCAAGTACGGTCTTCACAACTGCAGGTCCTGTAAGGAACATGTAAGAAGTGTTTTCCATCATGAGAGTGAAGTCTGTCAGTGCAGGTGAATAGACTGCACCGCCGGCACATGGACCGAAGATTCCGGAAATCTGTGGGATAACACCGCTTGCAAGGATATTGCGCTCGAAGATTTCCGAGTAACCTGCAAGTGCGTTGATACCTTCCTGAATACGTGCACCACCCGAGTCGTTGAGTCCGATAACCGGTGCACCTACCTTCATAGCTGCATCCATGACCTTGCAGATTTTCAGAGCCATTGTTTCAGACAATGAACCTGCGTTTACTGTAAAGTCCTGTGCAAATATATAGACGAGACGTCCGTTGATTGTACCTGAACCGGTTACAACACCGTCGCCGTCGAACATCTTTTTCTCCATTCCGAAGTTATGGCATCTGTGAGTGACGAACATGCCCATTTCCTCGAAACTACCTTCATCAAGAAGCATGGCAATACGCTCGCGGGCTGTGTACTTGCCCTTGTCGTGTTGCTTCTGAATAGCTTTTTCTCCTCCGCCCAAGCGTGCTTTCTCACGCTTTTCAACAAGTTCTTTGTTCTTTTCTAATTGAGTACTCATTGAATTAATGATTAAAATGATAATTAGTTCTTTTGTTCAACATTACTTCTTTGGTTCACAAAGCTCTGTAAGGATACCTGCAGTTGATTTTGGATGAAGGAATCCAATCATCATGTTCTCTGCACCTGGACGTGGAGCCTTGTCGATGAGGCGGATTTCCTTGCCCTCACACTCAACGAGTGCTTCAGCAACTCCGTCTTCAACAGCAAAAGCAACGTGGTGAACACCCTTGCCGCCTTTCTCAAGCCATTTTGCAACAGCTGAGTCAGGTGATGTTGGCTCAAGAAGCTCAAGTTTTACTTCACCTACCTTCAAGAAGGCAGTCTTCACTTTCTGGTCTGGAACTTCTTCTACTGCGTAGCATTTCAAACCGAGTACATTCTCAAAATAAGGGAGCACAGCGTCGATGCTCTCAACACCTATTCCAAGGTGATCTATACGTGAAATCTTCATTTTGATTGAAATTTATAATTTGGTTGTTTCTATATAGTCTCGTTTTTGTTCCGCCATAATTGGCTTTTGTTCTAATTGCAAAGCATTTCTACTATGTAAAAGGACGTTCAAATTTACTCATTATTTATTGAATGGGAAAAACATAAGCGCAAGTTTTGCAATTTATTCACAAAATTCCCTTGCTTGAGGGCAGCTCATACTTGAAAATGTCACGTCGAATTGCCATTTTCATAGCTCTTGCCACTGCTTTGAATATTCCCTCAATCTTGTGGTGTTCGTTCGTTCCCTCTGCCTTGATATTGAGATTCATCTTGGCTGCATCGCTGAATGACTTGAAAAAATGGAAGAACATCTCGGTCGGCACATCGCCCACTGCTTCCCTCCGGAAGTCTGCCTGCCACACGAGCCACGGACGTCCGCCGAAATCAAGGGCAACACTGCAAAGACAATCGTCCATCGGAAGCACATAACCATAGCGCTCGATGCCGCGCTTGTTGCCGAGGGCTTTCAGCAGACATTCGCCAAGGACGATGCCTGTGTCTTCAATAGTGTGATGCTCGTCGACATCGAGGTCTCCCTTCACCTTCACTTCGAGGTCTATTCCACCATGCTTGGATATTTGCTCCAGCATGTGGTTGAAGAAGCCAAGTCCGGTATCGATGCTGCACTTGCCTGTTCCGTCCAGATTCATCTTGACATACACGTCCGTCTCTTTGGTCTGCCGGTGTTCCTCTGCCACTCTCTCGCCTGCATACACTATCTCTGTTATCTTCTTCCAGTCGTCAACATAGATTTTCCTCTCGTCAGCATTGTCGGAAGCAGCAGAACCGTTGAACCGGCTTTTAAGTATAAGAGCCTTGCAACCGATGTTGCGTGCCAGTTGGGCATCTGTCTCCCGGTCGCCTATCACATAGCTGTTGTCGAGGTCGTATTCGCCGGCAAGATATTTGGTAAGCATCCCAATGCCTGGCTTGCGTGTCGGAAGGTTTTCTTCGGGGAAAGACTTGTCAATCAATATATCATCGAACGTCACGTCCTCTGTGCTCAGGGTGTGGAGCATAAGGTTCTGGAACTCCTCGAATCTCTCCGTCGGATAAGCCGGAGTACCGAGTCCGTCCTGATTTGAGACCATGACAAACTCATAGTCTGTGTTCTGACGCAGGAAACTCAGACTGCTGATAACATGTGGGAGGAAACGGAATTTACCGATTGCATCTATCTGTTCGTCGGCAGGTTCTTCAATGATTGTTCCGTCTCTGTCTATAAATAAAGCTCGCTTCATAAAAGGTTCATTTGTATTGTCGCAATGCACTGAGCAGTTGTGAGTTTTCTTCTTTGGTTCCTATCGTGACACGCAGGCAATCGCCGCATAACGCCACTGAATTGCGGTTGCGCACGACAATGCCTTTGTCTATCAGGTAAGCGTAAGTGGAATTGGCATCAACCATCTTCGCGAGGAAGAAGTTTGCATCCGATGGATAGATCTTCCTGCAGATGGGAAGTTGCGAGAATGCCTGCATCACCGTGGCTTTCTCCTCAAGAATCATATTGATGTGCTTGTACACTGTCACCAGTTCATTCTTCAGCAGGTCCTTTGCTTTGTTCTGAGTCAGGAGGTTGACGTTGTAAGGATACTTCACCTTGTTGAACAATGAAATGATTTCGGGTGAAGCAAACGCCATGCCTAGGCGTATGGCAGCGCAACTGAATGCCTTGGAGAAGGTGTTGAGTACAATCACGTTCTTGTACTTCTGCATGTCAAGTCGCAGTGGTTTCTGCTTTGAGAAGTCGGCATAAGCCTCGTCAACCACCACTATACCTGCAAAGCCATTTATCACCTTGATTATCTCGTCCCGGTTTATGTCGTTTCCCGTAGGATTATTCGGGGAACAGATGAACACTACCTTGGTGTGGTCGTCGCAAGCATCAAGAATCTTGTAGGCATTCATCTGAAACTTGTCGTCGAGCGCCACTTTCCTGTACTCCACATCGTTGGTGTCGGCACACACCTCATACATTCCGTAGGTTGGGTCGATGGCAACTACATTGTCCAGTCGCGGTTCACAAAACACGCGGAACACAAGGTCGATTGCCTCATCCGAGCCGTTGCCAAGGAAGATGCAGTCCGAGGGCACTTGCTTTACTTCTGAAATCATTCCCTTCAGTTCTTCCTGCAAAGGGTCGGGATAGCGGTTGTAGGGCGAACCATAAGGACTTTCGTTGGCATCGAGAAACACCGACGCTGCCTTTCCCTTGTATTCGTCACGAGCCGAACTGTAGGGCTTGAGTTTCTGTATATTCTTTCTTACTATGTTTTCTAATGCAAACATGATGTTCTTATATTTCGTTTCATGCAGACTGTCGTTCCAACATTTCGTCCGGAACAGACAATCCGCCTGCTGATTACTTTCGGTTCACTTCCTCCATGCGGCAAATCATCGCCTGCCTGTGGGCGTCGAGCTGTTCGGATTGTGCCATGACAGCAACTGCCTTGCCGATATTCCTTATGCCCTCAGCCGTAATCTCCTGGAATGTGAGTTTACGGATAAAGCTGTCGAGCGACACTCCGCTGTAAGCCTTGGCATAACCGCTGGTTGGCAGTGTGTGGTTGGTGCCCGATGCATAGTCGCCCGCACTCTCACATGAATAATTGCCCAGGAACACGGATCCTGCATTGGTGATGCGTGAAGCCACATCCATGTAGTTTGCCGTAGCTATTATCAAGTGCTCGGGTGCATAGTCGTTGATGAGTTTCACTGCCTCGTCCATTGAACCTACAAGAATGAACTTACTGTTCTTCACCGATGCACTGGCTATATCCTTTCTCGGCAAGAGTTCGAGCTGGCGTTCCACCTCTGCCTCTACCCTCTTCAACATCGATTCACTTGTGGTCACGAGCACTGCCTGCGAGTCGAGGCCGTGTTCGTCCTGTGAGAGGAAGTCGGCAGCAACGAATACTGGGTTGGCTGTCTCGTCGGCAATTATTGCCACTTCGCTCGGACCTGCCGGCATATCGATAGCCACATCGTGAAGACTGACGAGTTGCTTGGCAGCCATCACATACTGGTTGCCCGGACCGAATATCTTGTAGACCTTGGGCACACTTTCAGTCCCGTATGCCATTGCACCGATTGCCTGGACTCCACCTATTTTATATATATTGTTTACTCCGGCAATCTTTGCAGCATAGAGGATGGCTGGATTGAGTTTGCCTTCACGGTTTGGAGGCGAGCAAAGCACGATTTCCTTACAGCCTGCAATCTTGGCTGGAGTTGCCAGCATTAGGACGGTAGAGAACAGAGGTGCTGTGCCACCAGGAATGTAAAGTCCCACCTTCTCAATTGCCACTGCCTTCTGCCAGCAGCATACTCCCGGCATTGTTTCAACCTTCTTGCCTACGAATTTCTGTGCTTCATGAAACGTACTGATGTTCTTATGGGCAAGATGTAAAGCCGACTTCAGTTCATCACTCACCAGGGCTTCCGCCTCAGCCATTTCTTCATCACTCACCTTCAGCGACTGGAGTTCCACCTTGTCGAACTTCAGTTCGTATTCCCTTACGGCTTCATCCCCTCTCTTCTTTATGTCGGCAAGCACTCCTCCAACCACGCTGTTGAGTTCTGCCGCATCCTTATGTGGACGTTCTATCTTTTCCATGTTGACTTTACAATACCTTACTTACCTAAATCAGTTTATTAACTTCATTGTCTCGCTTGGCTTATCTGCCTCACTACCCTACTCCCTCGCTTGCCTTACAGAATCATTTTCTCGATTGGCAAAACCAGTATGCCCTCAGCTCCCAGTTTCTTCAGCTGTCCGATGATCTCCCAGAAGCGCTTCTCGTCGAGCACTGTATGGATGCTGCTCCAGCCTTCGGTAGCAAGTGGCATCACCGTAGGGCTCTTTATTCCCGGCAACACCTTGATGATGTCCTTCACCTTTTCGGTAGGTGCATTCATCAGCACATATTTCTTGTCCTCGGCTGCCTTCACTGCATCAAAGCGGAACAGGAGTTCCTGCAGTATTTCCTTCTTCTCGTTGCTTATGTTCTTGTTGCCGATGAGCAGAGCCTCGCTCTTCATCACCACTTCCACTTCCTTCAGGTTGTTGCTGACGAGTGTGGAACCGCTGCTCACAATGTCGAAGATTCCGTCGCTCAGTCCTATTCCCGGAGCAATCTCCACCGAACCTTGGATGACGTGAATCTCAAGGTTTATGCCTTTCGACTGCATGAACTTGCGCAAGAGTCCCGGATAGCTGGTGGCAATCTTCTTTCCCTCGAACCATTGGATTCCAGGATAGTCCACTGCCTTTGGAATTGCCAGCGAGAGTCGGCACTTGCTGAAGCCCAGGCGTGACACGATTTCTGCATCGGCATTGCGTTCCTCAAATTCATTCTCTCCCACGATACCTATATCTGCCACTCCGTCTGCCACGGTCTCGGGTATATCGTCATCTCTCAGATAGAGCACCTCCAACGGGAAGTTGGATGACTCCACGAGAAGTGTGCGTTTGCTACTTGGTATCTTTATGCCTGCTTCCTGGAGAATGTTCATTGTTTCTTCAAACAGGCGTCCCTTTGATTGTACTGCTATTCTAATCATTCCTTTATTTTTGCTATTAGTCAGACTTACATTTGGAAATTTCTGTGCAAAGTTACGAATAAATCGCACACATCACGTTGCATTTCCATAAAAAGTCCGTTACAAACTGAGTTCTTTCACCATTTTCTCTGCCAATGACAGTGAATTGAGCTTGCCAACGTCAAGTAATCGGGTTTCATTGTGCACTTCTCCTTTTATTATAGTCTTGTTGCATTCCTTGAGGTAGAAGTCAATAATCGAGAACTTGTCACCCCATCCGTTCATGTCTTCAATCAATGGTCTCGACATGATGTGAATACCCGAAAAGGCATGTCGGCGGCAGGTGCCTGCATCGAGATTCATGTATGGGCTTTTCACTTCTCCCGTGTCCACGTTCGTCCATCCAGCCAAGCGTTCCCCGTCATCGAACAGCAGGTAGCGGCTGGTCTTTCTGTCGCTTACCACGAGTGTTGCCCCGTTCTGAGAATCCTCCAAATGCCTTGAGTACAGATTGGCAAGGTTGAGGTCGCTCAGTATGTCGACATTATGAATGAGCACCGGGTCATTGTTCTTGAAGAGTTGTGCAGCTTTCTTTATGCCACCGCCAGTGTCGAGCAGCATTTCTCTCTCGTCGCTCACTTCCATCTGAATGCCGAAATTGTCGTTGGCTTTGAGGAAGTCGATTATCTGTTGTCCGAAATGGTGGACATTCACCACTACCGACAGGTCGTTGCACTCTCGCTTGAGTTTCTCTATGAGTATCTGTAGCAATGGGCGGCCGTCAACAGGCACCAGTGCTTTGGGCATGGTGTCGGTGATGGGTTTGAGGCGTGTGCCCAGCCCTGCTGCAAGTATGAATACATTCATCCGTATTTCGTTTTTATGATGGTGTTGTCAATTAAACCAGCTGACTTCATCAATTATTCAAGTTCAACAAGTAAAAGAAACGAGGTAAGATTTGGTCTATAGTCCCACAACCGATTGTCCGTTGACTTACGACCGGTTGTCCGTTGACTTACGATCGGTTGTCCGTCGTTCTACGAACAGATGTCCATTTTCGTCGAAACCTACAAATGGAACGACGATATTCATGAAACCCTATCACTTTTGAGTTTGCAGAACCTGAATCAATTATTTTCTCATTCAAACACCTGGGTTATGTTCCGCTCACGATGACAGAGAATCACCTTGCAGCCCAACCGTTCATGCAGGTGTTGTGCCATGTGCTGTGCACAATACACGCTGCGGTGCTGTCCGCCTGTGCAACCGAAGGAAACCATCAGGCTTGTGAATCCTCGCTCAATGAAACGCTGTGCATGGAAGTCGACAAGCGGATAGATGTGCTCGAGGAAGCTGAGTATCTCCCCGTCTTTCTCGAGGAAATCGATGACTGGTTTGTCGAGTCCGGTCATGTATTTGTATTCGATGTATCTGCCCGGGTTGTTGGTTCCACGGCAGTCGAACACGTAGCCTCCGCCGTTGCCGCTCTCGTCTTGCGGAACTCCGTTCTTGTAGGCAAAGCTGAACACCTTCACCACGAGTGCCGGTTTTTCCTTTGTCGAAGGGTCGAAGGAAAGTGACTTGTGGTGGTCTATCAGCATCTGGCACACTACCTTGAGGTAAGGATATTCGTTCACCACTCCTTTCTTCACCAGCCAGTCGAGGTTCCTGATTGCCTGCGGAATGCTTTGCACAAAGTGTTGCTTCTTCTCCCAAAGTCCGCGGAACCCGTAGGCTCCGAGCACTTGCATAGTACGGAAAAGTACGAAGCGGCGCAAGTGGCGCACAAATTCTTCGCGAGGAATGACGTGGTATTTTGCCACTGCATCGAGATAGGTGTCAATCAGTTCCTGCTTCAGTTCATCGGAGTAGTTGACTGATGCCTGCCACACGAACGAGGCTACGTCGTAGTAGATTGGTCCACGGCGTCCGCCCTGGTAGTCGATGTAGCGCGGTTCACCGTTGGTTATCATCACGTTTCTCGACTGGAAGTCGCGGTAGAGGAAGTTGTTGCCGCAGTCCGACATGATGTCTACCGTCATCTTCTGGAAATCCTTCTCGAGTTCCACCTCATTGAATTCGATGCCAGTCAGTTTCACGAAGCAGTACTTGAAGTAGTTGAGGTCGAACATGATGCTCATCTCGTCCATCGAGGAGACGGGATAGCACTGCTGGAAGATGAATCCGCCTGCACCCTTGAACTGGAAGTCGGGCAACTGCGACATCACTTTCTTCAGCATTGCCCGTGCCGTTTCGTTGTATTCTCCCGATTCGTCGCGGTTCTTCTTTATGAAGTCCTGCAGGGTTTCTGTGCCGAGGTCTTCCTGTAGGTAACAGCTGCCGTCGTCGCTGATGCCATAGACGGCTGGAACCGGAAGTCCCTTGCCGGCAAACAGGCGCGAGAGATTGACGAAGGCACGGTTTTCGCCTGGCGACTTGCTTGTCACGCCGTAGAGGGTGTTGCCCTCGTCGTCCGTCATTATGTAATATTTACGGCTGCTGCCTCCGCCTCCGAACAGGTGTTCTATCTTGGCAGGGGTCTTGCCCATTGCCTTTTCATACAGTTGAATCAATCTTTCCTCTTCCATATTGACATCACTTTTGACTTGATTGCTATTGCATTTATGATTGACACGATAATCAGTACTACCACACCGCAAACCAGTGAGTAGACCATCGTAGGTGTTTCGAAGTTGGGGAAGAACGACTCAAACAGTCCGAGGTACTGTGACCTTGCCACAACCAACAGCACGATGGCTATCACGAGCACTCCCACATTGAGTCCGAGGGTGAGCAACTGGTAAGGCATTGACACACGGTGCGGACTGTAGCCGATGAGCAACAGGTTCTCCAGTTTCGTGTTGTTCTTTTCCACAAGCAGATAGACGCTGAGCATCAGTATGTAGATGGAGAGGATACAGATGACGAGTCCCACTGTCATCACTATTGCCACAATCACTTTCAGCATGAACGACTGGCGGCTGGCATCGAGCTTGTCCTCGTCGGTCTCGTAGCTGTGGTCCTGCAGATAGCTGGTGATGCGGTCATCAGTTGGGTTTTCCACCTCCACAATCAGTCGGGTCACCGACTTCGGCTTGCCTTCTGCATAGTGCCGGCTTGCCCAGTTCATGAACGACTGCGGCACGAGGATGGTGTTGAGTCGGCTGCTGAATCCTGCAATCTTGCCCACAAACGAGTCCTGGTGTCCGTTGCCTCTTATGTCAATCTGCAGACGGATGGCTCCGAGGATTCCTTCGGACAGCTTCGGCATGTTGCGACTCTGGGCATAACCGAAGTTGTAGAGGTCGAGGTAGCTGCGCGGCAGAATGATTGGCACTTCATGGTCGCCTTCCCTATAAGTCCATTCATCGGTCTTCACGTCCACAAACTCGTCTTCCACCGACTCGAAGAACATGTCGGTCGATATGTTGGTGGCATCGTCGAGATTGAAGGTGGCACGCACATCGAACGACGATGAGGTGAAGGTACCGATTTTCTCCACGAAGTCCTGGCGTTGCAGGTCTTGGATGTCGGGAGCGGAAAAGGCAGTCGACTTGCCGGTGATGGTGGAGAGCGAACTTATCCTCTTATTTATAATAAGGTATCCGGGCTTCATGAAGCTGTCTTCCTCATTGAATATGGCACGGGTGTCGGTGTAGAACTGTATACCGAGTATGATGATTGTCATGCCCACAAGGTTTGCGAAGAAGAAACCCACAAACTGGGGGACGCTGATGTGCTGACGCAATAATTTCCAGACCAAGTTCATAATTTCAATGTTGTATCGTAGTTGAGTTCAATGTGTTTGCCGATGCTGGTGAGAATCACTCCTGCTCCCTGACGCTTTGCTTCGGCAGTGAGGATTTCTCCCACGATGCGGCTGTTGGTGTCGTCGAGGTGGCTTATCGGTTCGTCGACGAAGATGAAGTCGAACGGCTGGCAGAGCGCACGGATGAGTGCTACTCTCTGTTGCTGTCCGAACGACATTCTGCCTATCTTGCTGTCGATTCTGTTGTCGATGCCGAGCATTTCAAACCACTTCAGTATCTGTTCCTTCGTCTGGAATCCGGTCAGCTTGTTCTTTATCTCCACATTCTCCATGGCTGTAAGTTCGGGAAACAGGCGGAGTTCCTGCCACAAGAGCGACAGCGACTTCTGCCTTATCTCCACCCACTGCCGGGTTGTCAGCCGCGAGATGTCAGTATCGTCAAACATGATGGTGCCCTGGTAGTCGTTTCTGTAACCGAATATGTAGCTGCAGAGCGACGACTTTCCCGTTCCTGAGTTGGCTTCCACCAGGTAGAGTTTTTCTTTCTGAAATTCAATGTCTTGATTCCATACGTCGCTCTCCGTTTCCGGGCGTTGCATGAACACGTTTGGGAGGGTATGCCTCAGAGTTATCTTCTCCATTCTTACCTCATCAATAAATTGTCAAGTATACTGTCAATGTTTGCCATACGGATGCGGATGGTGGCATAGCCTCTTGTGTCCACACTCACATCTGCGTATCTCAATACAGGTGTCAATCCGGTCAAGTCCACTCGTCCTGCCATTGTCTTGCCCTTGAAATAGTCCTTCGGCAAGTTGGTTCCGGCATTTGGCTGGAGCGGAGTGTATGCGCACGAACCGAAATAGAGTTCGTTGCTGTTCACTGCCCAATACAGGTCGGTCTCGCAGTCCGGACACAGCCGGTATTCATTGTTTCCTATTCGGGTGAGACTGATTCCGTAGTCCTTTGCCGACTTCATCCAGTAGTCAACGTTAGCCATGAAGTCGGTGTTCTTCAGCTGAGCATACATCCGGAGGTGGCCGGTGCCAAGACTGTCGTGGCTCACCTTGTCGTCTGCCATCACAATCACGTCGCCGTCGATGGTGCGAATCATCTTGTCGGCATCCACGCCCATGTTGGCTCCGATAAGGAATTGTTTCGCAGCCGGCATGCGCTTCAGCAGTTTCAGCATCTTCTCGCCGTCCATGCCGATGCACATCCATGCCATACATCTCCTGGGAATCATGTCAGCATAGGTTTCGCTGATTGGTTTCATGGCATGCAGGTATTCATCGAGGCTCGCCTGAATCTTCGCATCATTGCTGGAGAGCCGTGCGTTTATCTCAATCTCACCGTCACCGAGGTCGGCAGCTGCCACCAGTTCCAGTCCCGTCGACCCTGCAGCCGGCAGACCCAGTTCCTTGGTCAGTTCAGCCATGAGCTCCGGTATCAACGATGCATCGGCATAGAGCATAACGTCCTCGTCATCGTCGAAGGCAGTCATTTTCTTGTATTTGTCAGTTGTGACGAATGCATCCTTTTCGTCCTGCTTCATGTACGACAGCGCCAGTTTCTCCAGTGCCTGACGGCTCGAGCCCTCAGAACTCACTGCCAGCAGTGTGTTGTCCGACCACACCACACAGATGTCGTCGAGCAAAGTAGTCCAACTCAGTCCGTCGTGTTTCTCCACCTTCGAAAAGAGTCCGCTGTTTGTCCCGTCGGAGATGAAAGCCTCGGTGAGCGACTCGTCGTCCACCTTCATCGACAGTCCCGTCACATTGCTTCTGCGGAATACGTATGCAGGTGCATCGAAGTCGATACCAGTGAGCGAAGGGTCGTTGATGACAGCCTTCAATCCCGTCTGTCCGTCACAGACCAACGAGTTGACAGCTGCAGCAATCATGCCCTTCCCGAAGGCAGAGTCAGTGAATCCGCTGCCCTCGACCACGTCTTCCAGGTCGACAGCCATTACCAATCCCGCATCTTTCGGCACAGTCAGCTCATAGTCATCTACCAGTCCATCGGAACAAGCCATGAGCGCCACGACTGCCATGCAGACAGCCATCCGTCTTATCATAGTCTTGAAAATCATTTTATTTTTCATCATTTCTTCCATTTGCAATCAAAGCGCAAAAATACAATTTTTTCCCCACATGGCAAAGCATTTCCCGTTTTATTCGATGATAGCACATAAGAAAAGGAAGAATAATGTTTTATGTTTAGGATTTTAGGTTAGGAGCCAGCGCTCTCCGAGCGCATAGGCGATGACAATCGAGCCTTGGCTCGCTCTTTTTGCCACGCACTAATTCCTTCGCTTGCTTTAACGCCCTCGGAGAGGGCTAGCTCCTATTTCCAGCCCACTCCATCCGGATGTTAAGTTCCCCAAAAGGGCACGCACGCAGCAGCGCATCAGCATCGAAAGCGATCGGGCTATAACGCTCGCGGTATTCGAACAGCGACTGCCACGAGGTGGATGCATCAACGATGACTGCTCCTTCCACCCTGCGGTTCACTGCCGAGAAATAGTCATGGAACTTATAGTCGCCACCAATGATGTTCGAAGACATCCTCACCCACACGTTTGCCACACCGTAGGCATCGGAAAGGATAATGCCATGAAGCGACGACGAGACAATGAACTCGCACGACTTTATCTGCCGAATCACATCGTGCCAGTCGCCATAGTCGCGGAAGCGGATGACCGTCACATCGTCAGGCAGTGAACGGCAGAGCGACTGCATGAACGGGGTGTCCATGTCTGCCACATGAGGAATCACTCCCAGTCGGTATTTCTTCTCCACATCGGGATTATACACCCGGGGCATCAACAGAGCCGGGTCGCCATACACCTGCGGGCATTCCACTCCATGACTTATCAGATAATCCCTTGTGCACTTGCCTCTCACGGCATAAACCTGCTTAGGCTTACAGCGCAGCGGCAGATGGTCGCCGTCGATAGTTCCCCCACCCCATACGACCGTATTCCTGCGGCAGTAGTTCTCCACCACCGAACCGATGACCATATAGTCGGTGAGGAACGGCAGATAAACCCCGTTGCTGTTCACCGCTTTCTTGCCCGTCAGAGCCTCAAGAAGATACACATTGAGTTCGTCCCCCAGATTGTTCTTGCTCAGTCGTCCGAACCATTGCTCCACATAGCAGTTCACCAAGAGGAAACGTCCGCGATAATGTACCAACGTATAGACAGTGTTCAGTAGCCTCAATACCATCCGTTTCATTTCATGCACCGGCACCGACAGTTTCCTTTGCACCAGGGAAGCGATGAACATACGCTCCTCCTTTGTCAGTCCAAGAAGCCATATTGCCAAGGAAGTGGAAACCACCGAAACCGTGCATACCACAAGGAACGGCACCACTCCAGCCGGCATGCTTGCATAGACCAGTAGAGGCAGCACTGGAGCCACCGCAGCCACAACTGCCACCGGCATCAGTACCTTACGGCAGTAAGTGAGGAACGGCATGTCAATCAGCCTTCGCATAATCAGCACCCTCGCCACCTGCGCCAGCACAGCCATCACAAGATAAACCACATAAACACTTTCGGCACATGCGCCCAACTTCAGTACGACATACGACAGCGGCACGATGCACAGTAGGATTCCGCCACACACCAGCTGATAGAGTCTGATTCTGCCAGTCGCCTGGTTTGCCACCATATACGGATTGGCAAGCGTCTCCACCAGCATCACCCCAAGCACCAGGCGCAGAAACCATACCGTGTGAGCCGGCACCGTATCAAGCCACACACCGAGCACAGCATCAGCCTCGATGCCCAATGGCAAAGCAATGATTAGCAGGAGGAAGAAGCAGAATTTCGAACTGCCGAACATGAGACTGTGCATTCTCTCAAGATTACCTTGGGCAAACGACTTGGTGATTTGCGGATTGACAGCCATCTGCACATTGGTCACAAACCCCGACACCGCACCCTGCACCTGCACCGCAATGCCACGGGCAGCGTTCAGAGCCGGACCGAAAAACAAGTTGAGGACGATGTTCACACCCTCGGTATAGAGCACATAAGCCACATTGCCGCACAACGACCAACCGGCAAAGCCCGACATCTCACGCCACAATCCCCTGTCAGTCCTGAAAGAAAACCTTGTCTCATAAAATTGCAGTCGGCAATACACGCCATACACCACCTGCACCAGAACCTGCACACACAACACGAGGACAGCATACAGCACCAGTTTGTCGCACGGCGCAACAGCAAGCACACCCACCACGCCCAGACGCAGCGTCACGTCCATCATCGACACACCAGCAAACACCTTCATCCGCTCGTGGGCAATGATGCACGCATTGAACGGAATGCCGACCACCGACACCATGCATGCAGCCACCGACATCTGGTAGACCCACAAGGCAGCATCCATCCGATCCGGAGGAATCACCAGTTTGTTCATCACCAGCCACAGTCCTACCGTTTCCCCAAGCAATAGAACCACGAGAGCCATCGCAGCATGAATCTGCAGAGCCGTGCCAAACACCCGTTTCAGATGCCCGGCATCACCCTTGCCCAAGTCGAACGTGAGGAAACGCTGGGTGGCGCCCGACATTGCCACGTTCATAAACGAGAACAAGACAATCACACCGCCTACCACATTGTAGATGCCATAGTCGTCCACGCCCAACACCCTCAGCACAACACGACTGGTGTAGAGCGCCACAGCCATCGAGAAGAACATCCTCAGATAAAGCATCAGAGAGTTCTTCGCAATACGCCTGTTGTTCACATTGTCCGACATCCGCAGTTCCATTTTTCTTTCGCAAGGCAAATTTACTCAATATATTTGGAATGACAAAAAGACCCGTCCATAAAATGCACAACCATGCAGACAGACTTCCCGAAATCCAAGGCAGAACATACAATGAAACGCACACAGAAGACTAACAATGGTTAATTTCCAAGTTTAGTCACAAATAAATTTGTTGCTCTCAAAGATAATAAGTAATTTAGCACCCACATAACACTGTCCCCAAAACGGAGGCAGACAAACAAAAGAAAGTCCGACTAAAAACAACTACAGTTTTTCAACATGAATACCAATCACTATTGCGTCATACTGGCAGGCGGCATAGGCATGCGCCTGTGGCCATGCAGCCAGGAAGCCAAACCCAAACAATTCATCGACATACTCGGAACCGGCGAGACACTGCTCCAAGCCACCTTCCGCCGCTACTCCAAATTCATAGCCAAAGAAAACATCCTCGTACTCTCCAACGAGAAATACGCCGACCTCTGCCGCCAGCAACTGCCCCAGTTGCCAGCCGACAACCTCTTGCTCGAGCCCATGCGCCGCAACACCGTGCCCAGCGTCACCTGGGCAGCCATCCATCTCATCAGGCGCAATCCACAAGCCGTGATGCTCGTCACCCCAGCCGACCAGCTCATCACCGACTATGCAGCCCTCGAAACCGACATGAAAAAAGGATTCGACTACGTGAGCCGTCACAACCGACTCCTCACCATGGGCATCACCCCCACCCGCCCCGAGACCGCGTTCGGCTACATACAGATGGGAGTACAGAGAGCCGACAACATCCACCAGGTCAAGTCGTTCACCGAGAAGCCCGAGAAAGAATTCGCCAACATGTTCCTCGAAAGCCACGAGTTCCTCTGGAACACCGGACTCTTCCTTTGGAGCGCCAGCGCCTTCCTCCATGCCATACGCAACCTCTCACCCAAAGTGACCGACATACTCCAGCACCTGCAAAACATCATCGAGTCCGAGGAAAGCATCCCCCAACTCATTGAAGACGCCTTCGCCATCTGTCCCAACATACCACTCGAGACAGGCGTACTCGAGAAAGTGGACAATGTCGACGTCATGCTCTGCCATTTCGGATGGAACGACATCGGCACATGGTCACAGCTATTCAATGTCATGCCCCACAGCGACAGCAACAACGTGGTGCTCACTCCCGAAGGACAGAAGCCCGGCACCGGCATGGCAATGTTCTACGACACCGACAACACCATCGTCAGCTTGCCCCAAGGCAAAGTGGCAGTGATACAGGGACTCCACGACTGCGCCGTAATCGACACGGGCAACATCATCATGATCTGCAAGAAAGAAGACCAGTCGTCAATCCGCAAGTTCGTCAACGACTACGAGATGAGAATCCTGAAATAAGCCCATCCCGGAAGTTATCATATAATGCGATACAAACATTATAGGCTTACACATTATACATATTGTATAGTCCTACACACATTATATAGTTCTACACATATTATTATATATACAGTCATGCAGCACGAAGAATACATGCGCCAGTCCATCCGTCTGGCAATCGACAACATCCGCCACAGCGGCGGACCATTCGGAGCAGTGATAGTGAAAGACGGCAAAGTCATCGCCACCGGAGCCAACCACGTGACATCCACCAACGACCCCACCGCCCATGCCGAGATACTCGCCATACGCGAAGCGTGCCGCAAGCTCGGCACCTTCCGTCTCGACGGTTGCCAGCTCTATTCCTCATGCGAGCCCTGTCCCATGTGTCTCGGAGCCATCTACTGGGCACACATCAGCCACCTCTACTACGGTGCCAGCCAGCATGATGCCGATGCCGTCGGATTTGGCGACGAGTTCATTTACCGTGAACTGTCCAAAGCCCCATCCCAGCGCACCTTGCCAACCGAGAACATCCTCCCCACCGAAGCCCTCCAGCCCTTCACAGTCTGGACAGAGACAGCAGACAAGACAGAATACTGACAGGAATGTTTTGCGTTAGGAGCCAGCAAATAGAAGCCAGCGCTCTCCGAGCGCGTAGGCGATAGCACTCGAGCCTTGGCTCGCAATGCATTTCATGCCGCATGGTAGGAGTCAGTCCTCTCCGAGGGCGTAGACGATGACAATCGAGCGACAGCTCACTATATATACAACCCACTAATTCCCTCGCTCGCTTTAACGCTCTCGGAGAGGGCTAGCTCCTATTTTCCTGCTCCCAACCAGCCCACTCCATCCGGAAGGCTTTCCTACAGTTTGTCGAGTGCCTGCTTGATGTCGTCGAGGATATCGCCGATATCTTCGATGCCGACGGAAAGGCGGATGAGGTCGGGGGCTATGCCTGCTGCCTTCAACTGCTCGTCGGACATCTGACGATGGGTGTGGCTTGCCGGATGGAGAACGCAACTGCGGGCGTCTGCCACATGGGTCACGATGCTTATCAGCTGCAATGAGTCCATGAACTTGATGGCTGTGTCACGGTCGCCCTTCAGTCCGAAAGCCATGACGCCACAGCTGCCGTTTGGCATGTACTTGGTCTGCAGGTCATGGAACTTGTCGTCCTCGAGTCCTGAGTAATGAACCCATGCCACACGCGAATCATTGTGGAGGAACTCGGCTACAGCCTGTGCATTCTTGCAGTGCTGTGGCATTCTCAGATGAAGGGTCTGCAGTCCGAGGTTGAGTATGAACGAGTTCATTGGTGCAGGAATACTTCCGAGGTCGCGCATGAGCTGGGCAACAAGTTTGGTGGTGTAGCCTTTCTTGCCAAATGCCTTCACATAAGTGAGTCCGTGATAGCTCTCATCGGGAGAACAGAGTCCTGGGTATTTGTCGGCATGTGCCATCCAGTCGAAGTTGCCGCTGTCGATGACTGCGCCGCCAACGGTGGATGCTGTTCCGTCCATGTATTTGGTAGTGGAATGGGTGACGATGTCTGCTCCCCATTCGAACGGACGGCAGTTGACAGGTGTGGCAAATGTATTGTCCACAATCAAAGGCACTCCGTTGCGATGGGCAATGCGTGCGAACTTCTCGATGTCGAGGATAGCACAACCAGGGTTGGAGATTGTCTCGCCGAAAAGTACTTTGGTGTTGGGACGGAAGGCAGCCTGAATCTCTTCTTCGGATGCATCGGGATTGACGAAGGTGCACTCGATGCCGAGTTTCTTCATGGTCACTCCAAACAGATTGTAGGTTCCGCCATAGATTTCGTTGGATGTCACGATATGGTCGCCTGCCTCGCAGATGTTGAACACTGCATAGAAATTGGCAGCCTGGCCGCTGGATGTGAGCACGCACCCTACTCCACCCTCGAGTTCTGCTATCTTGGCTGCAACGATGTCGTTGGTCGGATTCTGCAGACGGGTGTAGAAATAGCCTTCTTTCTTCAGGTCGAAGAGCATTGCCATCTCGTTGGAGTCGTCGTACTTGAATGTGGTGCTCTGAATGATTGGAGGCTCAACCGGCTCTCCGTTCTTTGGTCTGTAACCGCCCTGCACACACAGGGTTGATGTCTTGAATTTCTTATCCATATTATATCTTCATTTATATTTCACCGTCATTCACTTCAAATATTCGTCGTCACGGACAAGCACTTTCTCTATCTTGCCTATGTACATGGTGTGGAAGTCCTTCTGTGGATAGCTCTCGGCTATCGTTTCGGGACAGACAAAGCCTTCTTCGTCCAGGGTCTGTGCATACATCTTGCGGCACACGAGCACGAGTTTGGCTTCGGCAAAATAAACGGTGCCGTCCCCGAACACTGGTGTCAGTCCTGCCTTCTTGATTTTGTCCTCATCACGTCCGGACACTTTCCCGAGGTATGCCATTTGTTTCTTGAACGACTGGTCCATCACACAGAGAGTGAACCTTGACTCTTTGTCCACAAATTCCTTTGTGTAGCGCGAAGGGCGCAAATAGATGGTTGCTACTGGGTCGTTGTGTCCCCAAAGGCAACCGATGCCTCCCCATGAAGCAGTCATGGTGTTGCATCCGTCTGCCTCGTTTCCTGCCGAAACCAGCATCCATTCGTCGCCTATCAGTTTGAACGGATTGAATTTCAAATCCTTGTAGTTTGTTTCTTTCAGCATATTATTGTCTGTTGTCTATATATCCATTTGTTCGTAGTCCTTGGCAAGTCCGCCCTTGGATGTTTCCTTGTACAAAGAAGGGAGGTCATGCCCCGTCTGTTTCATCACCTCAACCACCTTGTCGAACGACACGCGGTGTGTCCCGTCGGAGAAGGTGGAATAGATATTGGCATCAAGTGCACGGGCAGCAGCATAGGCATTGCGCTCAATGCAAGGAATCTGCACCAGTCCGCATACGGGATCACAGGTCATGCCAAGATGATGTTCGAGTCCCATCTCGGCAGCATATTCAATCTGCGAAGGACTTCCACCGAAGAGTTGGTTGGCAGCTGCAGCAGCCATGGCGCAAGCCACTCCCACTTCTCCCTGGCATCCCACCTCGGCACCGCTGATTGATGCATTGTGCTTCACCACATTGCCAATCAGTCCGGCAGTTGCCAATGCACGCAGTATACGAGCCTCACTGAACTTCTTGCTCGACCAAAGATGATAGAGCACACCTGGCAACACGCCGCACGAACCACAGGTAGGTGCAGTCACAATCTTGCCGCCGGATGCATTTTCCTCGCTGACTGCCAGGGCATAGGCAAACACCAGTCCACGCGAGCGCAGATTGTCCTTGTATCCGGATGCCTTGACAAAATAGGTGGCTGCCTTACGGCGCAAATGGAGCGGACCAGCAAGAACACCTTCCTTGTCGATGCCACGTTCCACTGCCTGGTACATCACCTCCCACACATCGTGCAGATAGTCCCATATCTCCGGACCTTCACAATCTTCCACATACTCCCAGTAGTTCTTGCCCGACCATTCGCAATAAAGCAGGATTTCCGACAGTGTGTTCTTGTCGTACACCTCCTTCGAGTCAATCTCCTCCTTGCCTTCTTCAGCCAAAGCACCGCCACCGATGCTGTACACGGTCCAGTCATCAGTCACATTGCCTTCCGTATCCTTGCTCTTGAAATTCATTCCGTTGGGATGGAAAGGCAGGAATATCTCGCTGCGCCACACTATCTTTGCCGTAGGCAGTACCTCCAGTATGGCAGCATCGGTCATGTGTCCGCGTCCGGTGGCAGCAAGGCTTCCATAGAGCGTGACTTCATAGGAAGCAGCACTCGGATGTCTTTGTGCAAATATTTCAGCCGCACGGCGCGGACCCATCGTGTGACTGCTCGACGGACCACGCCCAATACGGTAGATTTCCTTTATCGACTTCATTCGTTCATCGTGATTTGACTCACAAATGTACTAAAAAAGCGCACACGGACATCACGACAACGGCTGAAATCACATTTATCAGTGCTTCAAAGCCTCAAGTAAAGCCTTTATTGCTTTGTCTGCATCGCCAAGACTGTCAATCAAAGACACAAACTTGCTGCCGATAATGGCACCCGATGCATTCTGCAGAACTGCCTCATGTGTCTGCCTGTTTGATATGCCGAATCCAATCATGCGGGGATTGCGGAGGTTCATACGGTTGATGCGGGTGAAGTACTCCTGCTTCTTCTCGTCGAACTCGTTTTGGGCACCGGTGGTGTTGGCTGAACTTACCATATAGATGAAGCCGTCGGTGTGCTCGTCGATGAAGCGGATACGTTCGTCCGATGTCTCGGGAGTGATGAGCATGATGACACGCACATCATACTTGTCGGCAATCGGCTTCACCTCGTTGAGATAGTCCTTGAACGGCAGGTCGGGAATGATTGCACCGTCGATGCCCACTTCCTTGCATTTCCTGAAGAATGCATCGTAGCCGTACTGATAGATGGGGTTAAGGTAACCCATCAGAATCAGCGGGATGTTGACGCTCTCGCGGATATGCTCGAGTTGTGAGAAGAGCAGGCGCAAGGTCATGCCGTTTCTCAGGGCTTTGGTTGCAGCGTCCTGAATGACCGGACCGTCTGCCATTGGGTCGGAGAATGGAATTCCAATCTCCACGAGGTCTACACCATTGCGCTCAAGCGCCTGTATGGTTGATTGCGTTCCGTCGAGTGTAGGATGACCTGCACAGAAATAAATTGACAGAATGCCTGACTGCTTTGTAGCAAGCAAATTATTTATCCTATTCATTTGTGTTGTTGTTTAGGGCGGACCTATTAGTTGCCGCCGTTAAGTTTTATGAGTGGCTTGATAATCGCCACCTTAAGTTTTACAGTTATTCTATGGTTTCACGCATGATACGAACCGACGAATCAGGTTCACGTCCTTCATTGCAGGGGCTGTCTCAAAGCGGCTGTTGATGTCGATGCCAGCAAACTTCGGATGACTGAATGCCTTGACTTTCTCCGCATCATCGGGACCTATACCGCCAGTGATGAGGAAGGGCAGTTTGCCTTCATACGACTGCAGCAATGTCCAGTCGAACTGTCTGCCACTGCCGCCATAACCGGAAGTCTTTGTCTCGAAAAGGAAATAGTCGACCACCGTCTCGTACTGATGCACGGCTGCATTCAAGGTTTCCTTGTCCGTCACCTGCACCATCTTTATGAACTTCATCTCGGGCAAAAGGCTTTTGGCTTCAGCACAGAACTCCGGCGACTCATCGCCATGAAGCTGAATCAAGTCGAACCGATAGTCCGCTTGCCTTTCCCGAATCTCGTCCAAAGAAGGATTGACCATCACCCCAACGCGCTTGCATCCGGAAGGAAGATACGACGGTCTGCTGCCGCTTACGTCTCTCAAACTTTTGGGATAGAAGATGAAACCCATCCAGTCGATGCCCAAAGCCTCAACATTGCGGATATTGTCGGCATCACGCATGCCACACACTTTCACTATCATTGTTCTATCTCACTTATGGAATCATTGTTCAATCTCCCTGACGAACTGTGCAAGTGTTGTGCCAGGTTCTGCCGTTTTCATGAATGTCTCTCCTATGAGGAAGCCACGGAATCCGACTTCACGCAACTGGCGGATGGTGCTCACGTCACCTATTCCGCTTTCGCTGACCAGGACAAAATCCTTGGGCAGACACTCTGCCAGGCGGAAGGAGTTCTGCACATCTGTGTGGAATGTCCCGAGGTTGCGGTTGTTCACTCCCACCATGTCGATGTCGTCGACCACATATTCCAGTTCCTTCTCCGTATGCACCTCAAGCAGTGTCTCCAGTCCCAGTTCATGAGCCGTGTGTGCGAGCGATTTGCATTCGCCAGGCTTCAGGTCGGCAGCAATCAGCAGGACTGCATCTGCACCCACGAGGCGTGTCTGGAACAACTGGTATTCATCGATGATGAAATCCTTTCTCAGTATCGGCACCGTCACCCGTTCACGTACCTTGGAGATGAACCGGAGATTGCCTCCGAAGTACTTCTCGTCGGTGAGTATGGATATGGCTGACGCTCCGTTGCTGGAATAGAGGGGAACAACCTCCTCCACCTTTGCATCCTCATGAATCCAACCTTTCGACGGGCTTTTGCGCTTGAATTCAGAAATGATTCCCGACTTCGATGCAAGGAGTGACGCACTCATGGACAGCGGTGTGTGGACATTCGACTCGATTGCCGTTTCCACCATCCCATACAGTTCATCGGGAGTCACTGTCTGCTTCTGAGCCTCCACTTCAATGCGCTTGTCGGCTACTATCTCTTCCAATATGTCTTTCATCCTATTCCAATATATCTTTCATCCTATTCCAATATATCTTTAGTCAATGCAGGGGTCAGCTGTTGAGTTCAACATACTTCCTGAATGCAGCCAAAGCCTTTCCGCTCTCGAGCGACTCACGGGCTTGTGCCACTGTCTCATCCACTGACAAGTTAGGGTTCATCACTCCGATTCCGCATGCAGCATTGGCAAGTATCACGTTCTTCTGTCCCTCAGTGGATGTGCCCTCAAGCACTGCATCAAATATCTTCCTGGCATCTTCAGCAGTCGCACCACCGTAGATTTCCTCGGGATTTACATAGTTGAAGCCCATGTCCTTCGGTGTGTAGACTTTCTCAAACAAGTTGGTACAAATCTTGAAACCGCCGGTGAGCGAAATCTCGTCATAGCCGTCGAAATTGGTAATCACACCGAAGTTGTCGCCTATTGCCTGGTGGACATTTACATACAGGCGCAGCTGTGCTTGGGTAGCCACACCGTGGAGCGAGTTCTTGGGATGGCAAGGATTGACCAACGGGCCAAGCAGATTGAAGCAAGTGGGAATCTGAAGTGCCTTGCGGGTAGGACCTACGAACTTCATGCCGTAGGCGAAGAGAGGCGCATGCAGATAGCAGATGTCTGCCTCGTCGAGCGAACGCTTCAGTTGGTCGACATCGTCAGTGAACTTCACTCCATGTCCGAGCAGCACATTGCTTGCACCGCTCACCGATGTGGAGCCTACATTTCCATGCTTTGTGACCTTGTATCCGGCACCTGCAATGACGAAAGCCGAACAAGTGGAGATATTGAACGTGTTCTTTCCGTCGCCACCCGTACCCACAATGTCGAGCGTGTTGTAGTCGGAGAGGTCTACTGGTTTACCGGTCTCGAGCAATCCGTCGCGGAAACCTAGCAGTTCGTCCACAGTCACTCCGCGAACCTGGAGTGCCATAAGGAGCGCTGCAATCTGTGCTTCATTGTACTTCTCTTTTGTAAGATTGATCATGATGTCATGAGTATCCTCACGGCTAAGTGTTGCTCCACCAATCAATTTCAATAAATACTCTTTCATATTCTTTTCTGTTTTATTATTTAAGTTCTACATGTGTAAAAAACAAGGGTGGGTTTTGGTCGTTGTCTTACGAACGATTGTCCATCGCCATACAACCGGTTGTCTTGCGTCTTACGACCGCTTGTCCTGCGTCTTACGTCCGCTTGTCCTGCGTCTTACGTCCGGTTGTCCTGTGTCTTACGTCCGGTTGTCCTGTGTCCTATGTTCTAATGGTTCAACCAATTGTTTACTATTGTCTTGCCATCGGGCGTAAGCACGCTCTCGGGATGGTATTGTATTCCACGGATGTCGTACTCCCTGTGTCGGAGCGACATCATCTGTCCGTCGTCGCTGAAACTGGTGGCTTCAAGGCAATCGGGCAGACTGCCGGCATCGACTACCCACGAATGGTAGCGTCCCACCATGATGGTTTCGGGAAGTCCTTCGAAAAGATAGTCGTCGACTGTGCGGTGGGCTGGAGTTGCCACGCCATGCACCACTTCACCCACATTCACCAATGTTCCGCCAAAGAACTCGCCCAATGCCTGATGGCCAAGGCACACGCCCAGCAGAGGTTTCTTTCCTGCATAGTTCCTGATTACGTCGAGCAGTTGTCCTGCCTCGCTTGGAATGCCCGGACCGGGAGAAAGGACTATCTTGTCGAATGCCTCCAGTTGGTCCATCTGGAACTTGTCGTTGCGGTAGACAGTCACTTCCGCGCCCAGTTCCTTCAAAAGATGACTCAAGTTGTATGTAAACGAGTCATAGTTGTCTATAATCACTACTTTTTTCATACTGTTTCTGCAATTGAAATGGCTTTACGCAAAGCACCGAGTTTGTTGTTTACTTCCTGCAATTCATATTCCACATCGCTCTTGGCAACGATGCCGCCGCCTGCCTGGAACCACAGTTCGTTGTTTCTTGACACGAATGTCCTGATGGTGATTGCCTGGTTGAGGTTTCCGTTGAATCCGATGAACCCGATGCAACCTCCATACGCACCTCTGTTGTGGGGTTCATACTCTGAGATGAGTTGCATGGCACGAACCTTTGGTGCACCCGACAGTGTTCCTGCCGGGAAGGTGTCGATGAATGCCTTGATTGGGTCTGCACCTTCGTCCAATTCTCCCGACACACGGCTCACGAGATGAATCACATGGCTGTAGAACTGCATGTCCTTGTAGAAATCCACCTTCACTCCGTGGCAGTTGCGCGAGAGGTCGTTCCTCGCCAGGTCGACCAGCATCACATGTTCTGCATTTTCCTTCGGGTCGTTCTTCAGGTAGAGAGCATTCTTTTGGTCCTGCTCGGAGTCGCCAGTGCGTTTGGTGGTTCCGGCAATCGGGTCGATATAGGCTCTGCGTCCTTCGATGCGGCAGTGGGTCTCCGGACTTGAACCGAAGATGCGGAAACCGCCGAAGTCGAAATAGAAGAGGTAAGGCGAAGGATTGATGCTGCGCAATGCACGGTAGAGTTTGAAGTCATCGCCTTCGTACTTCTGGATGAAGCGACGGGAGAGAACTATCTGGAACACGTCTCCGCGCAGACAATGCCTGATTCCACGGCGTATGTTCTCACGGTGCTCGTCGTCCGTCAGTGTCGATGTGCACTCGCCCACTGGATGGAAGCCGTAGGTCTGATAAGGGCGTGAGTTGCAGTCGAGCTCGAGTTGTGCCAGGTGGTCGTTCTCGCCTTCGGAGAGCAGTTCAACCAGAATCATCTCGTTGCGGAAATGGTCGAACACGATGACGTCCTTGTACAATATATAGAGGAGGTCGGGTGCATCATTGCGTTCCTGGGTCACGTCCTTCACGTTTATATTTTCGAAATAGCGCACTGCATTGAATGCGGTGTAGCCATAGAGACCGCAGAAGTTGGAGTAGTCACCGGTCACACTGATGGAATGGATGAACTCGTTGATTACTTCTGCTGAACCGAATCCGTCGGTGATTGGTTTTGAAGTGGTTGAGCCATCAGGATAGTGGGCAATTCCCATTCCGTGCTCTATCGACACGCTGGCAATGGGATTGATGCCGATGAACGAACGGGAGTTCTCTCCGCCGTGATAGTCCGATGACTCCATCAGTGCACTCTGAGGATAGGCATCGCGCACTCTCAGGTATGTGCTTACCGGGGTGTTCAGGTCACCGAGGATTTTCTTTGAAGCTGTATGATATGAAAACATTTTTCGTCTCTTGTTTTATGGTGGGTCAGATTATCGCCACCGTTCAGTCGATTTTCATTTTTGTTTGGTTCAGATTATCGCCACCGTTCAGTCGATATTTATCTTGTCCATATTCTTGAGATATGTGTCGAGGTCCTTGTCGCCGCGTCCGCTGACTGTGAGGACAACCACATCAGAAGGCTTGAACTGGGACGCCACCTTTGGCAGAAGAGCCAGTGCATGGGCAGACTCCAGTGCAGGGATGATTCCCTCAAGGCGGGTAAGTTCGAAAGCAGCCCGGAGTGCTTCGTCATCGTTGGCTGAGAGCACCTGTGCCCTACCCTTTTCGTACAAGTTGCAATGGATTGGTCCTGTTCCCGGATAGTCGAGTCCTGCCGATATTGAATAGGGCTCGATGATTTGTCCGTCCTCTGTCTGCATGAGCTTGATGCGGCTGCCATGCAGGATGCCTACAGTGCCCACCTGCAGTGAGGCTGCAGTCTTTCCGCTGTCGTTTCCCAGTCCTCCGGCTTCGCCAAGCACAATCTTCACACGGTCGTCGTCGAGGTAATGGTAGATGGTTCCGGCTGCATTGCTTCCTCCGCCCACACATGCCATGAGATAGTCGGGATAGTTGCGGCCAATCTTTTCCTCCAACTGCCATTTGATTTCCTCGCTGATGACTGACTGCAGACGTGCCACCATGTCGGGATAAGGATGCGGACCGACGGTGGAGCCGATGATGTAGAAGGTGTCGGCAGGATGGCAGCACCAGTCGCGGATGGCTTCGTTGGTGGCATCTTTCAGTGTCTTGTTGCCGCTCTCCACCGGAACTACCGTTGCTCCCAACATCCTCATGCGCTCCACATTCATGTGCTGGCGCTGCACGTCCAAGGCTCCCTGGTACACGGTGCAGGGGAAGTTCATCAATGCACAGGCAGTGGCTGTGGCAACTCCGTGCTGTCCGGCACCGGTCTCTGCAATGATGCGTTTCTTGCCCATCTTCTTTGCTATGAGAATCTGTCCGAGCGCATTGTTTATCTTGTGTGCACCCGTATGGTTCAGGTCCTCACGCTTCAGATAGAGCTTGCATCCGTACTTCTCGCTCATGCGCGACGCATAGTACAGAGGAGAGGGACGGCCCACATAGTCCTTCAGCAGAGCATGAAACTCTTTCTTGAATTCATCACTCTCGATAATAGGCAAATAAGCCTTCTTCAAGTCTTCAACAGTCTTGTAGAGGATTTCGGGGATGTATGCACCTCCGAACTCTCCATAAAACCCGTCATTGTCTACATTGTAATTCATTGCTTTTATTGTTTTGTGTTCTTGTTATGTACCAAAAAAAAGTTTGCCGGCAAGACTGCCGACAAACTCACTCATTGTTACCTAAATATCGCTTAATTATGAAAGTTCCTGTTCAGATATGAGCAAACGCCAGCAATCTTAGATTAGATGAATCCAAGTTCTGCCAACGCCAATATGTATTATTGCTCTTTCTCATTTCGGGTGCAAAATTACTAATTAATTCGTTTGCTCCAAACGTTTCACTCGTTTTTTTTCTTGTTACCCTATAATTTTCTTCTCACGGCTCAATTATTGCATGTAGGCAGATGATATTTCATGAAGGTCGGTTGCAATTTAATCCTACTGCCAATCCATTGAACATCATGCTTTGACTGCCACGTCACCTACTACCATTTCACTGACCGTCACGATAGAAGTCCAATGCCTCGAATATCTGTTCCTTGCTCATCGTACGGTTGATGCGCACCTTGCCAATGCCGCTCAACAAGGCAAACTGGATTTTGTCGCCCACGTTCTTCTTGTCGTGCTTCATCAGGGCAAACAAGTCGTCGTAGTCGTCGCATGAAAGCGAGAACTTGCCGTAATGGCTGTTGATGAACCTCACGACCTCGTGCATCGTCTCTGTAGGGAACGAGAAATATGCGCTCGAGAGATAGAGTTCGCAAACCAGTCCCCATGCCACTGCATAGCCGTGCAACACTGGTGTGCCCTGTTTCAAGGCAAAACTCTCAATGGCATGGCCGATGGTGTGGCCAAGGTTAAGCGACTTGCGGAGTCCGTGTTCGTGAGGGTCGGACTTCACCACCCGCTTCTTCACTGCCACGCTCTTCCTCACCATCGTGCCCAGATGAGCATAGTCGATGTTGTCGAGGTCGAAGACAAGCAGTTCGTTGAGCGTTTCACTGTTGGAAAGCAGTCCGTGCTTGAGCATCTCCGCATAGCCCGAAAGGATGTTCTCCTTGTCGAGAGTCTTCAGGAATGTGGTGTCGAGAATCACCTTCTTCGGTTCGTTGAACACACCGATTTCGTTCTTCAGTCCATTGAAGTTGATGCCGGTCTTGCCTCCTTCGGAAGCGTCGACCATCGCCAGCAAGGTTGTCGGTATATTCACGAAATCAATGCCCCGCTTGAAGGTTGATGCAGCAAATCCGCCAAGGTCGGTCACCATTCCGCCGCCCAAGTTGATGAGCAGGCTGTGGCGTGTAGCCCCATTGTTGCTGAGTTGGGTCCACACGTATGAAAGCGATTCCAGGTTCTTGTGTGCATCAGTGCCGGGAATCACGATGTGGAGAGCATTCTGCAATGACTCCAGTTCACTCACTACCGGCCAGCAGCATTTCTCTGTGGTCTCGTCTGCCAAAATAAATACTTTGTCGTATGCCATGTCTTGTCCTTTCTTCATTGGTGATTTTACAATACAAAGTTACGCTTTTATTTTGGAACAGCATCCAATGCACGCCATTTATTTCAGAGCACACCATTCCCTCACCCTTCGACCACTACTTATTATATATAGTAAATTCCCTGCCTAGGAAAAACTTTTTCTCTGACCAGGAAAATATTTTTCTCTGACTAGGGAGCAAAATCCATCTGACTGGAGAACTCGAGTCCGCTGACCAGAGAACTCGAGTACGCTGACTAGAAAGGACTGAAGTTCTTTGACAAGAAGGCTGGAGTTCTTCTGGTCAGGAATACTGGAGTTCATTGACAAGAAGGCTGGCGTCTTCTTTCTGAAGAAAATGGTGTGGCAATGCGGATTTGGCAGCAATGGTTTTTGCACACTTTGCCCCACAAAATGCAATCGGGATATGCACGAAACCGCCTTATCAAACGAAAAAGTGCCCGTTTTCGTTCGTAAACTAGCGGTTTTCCGTGTTGAACCTGCCGTTTTCAGAGGGTTACTTTTCGTCAAAATTCAGCATATTCGGAAATTGATTGTCAGATATGAGAACAGGAAAACGCAACGCCTCGAAGAGGCAGCTACTATCAGCCCAGGGCAGAGTACTGGAGCGAAGCGTAAGTACGTCACCCTGGGTATATGATTCCAGTGTATAATGTGCGTCCTGTAGGGACAACTACATACTCATTGCTTTATGCAGCTGCCCTTACAGGGCGCTGGGTGGTGTGTGTGGTCGTTTACCCAGGGCGTTGCCCTGGGCTGGTAGTAGCTGGGCTTTCAGCCCGACATGCACGCTGTCGTTCGAGCATCGCTCGCTGTGATAGGAGTCAGCGCTCTCCGAGCGCGTAGGCGATAGCATTCGAGCGTCAGCTCGCAACACGTTTTTGCTTTAACGCCCTCGGAGAGGGCTAGCTCCTAGCGCTGATGCTTTTGTCGGGCGCTTGTGCTCCTATTGCGTACACTTTCTCCCTGCCCCTCTATGACTTCCCATCGAAAACCGACTATTTTCGTGGCAAAAACCCGAAAAAAAATTTGAGGTCAAATGTGCCGCAAGCGCCGGCATATTCATCGGAACTAGGGCTTCACGCATGTCCATCGAGGCATTTGAGAGGATAAACTCTATGAATTTTGTCCCTTTGTCGGGTATTGGCATCGCAGGAGCGGTGCTGCTGAAAATATCGTATGTCATTGCTTTATAGAGAATTATATTGTTTCTACTAATGATTTTTCT
>CAVISR010000018.1:0-35702 GCA_963645405.1 Acutalibacteraceae bacterium | reverse complement strand
AGAGCTCTGCCAAGTCCCTCAACATCGGGACGCATCTCGGTGGTGAGTTCCGTCAGACTGATGCCACAGATGGCTGAGTATTGGTCGTACATGCTGATGTTGTCAAGGTTATTCAGCTCGCTGAAGATGCTGAGTTGCGAGAACTTGGTAATGCCGGTGAGGAACGTGAACTCCAGGTAAGGGTCGAGCTTCTTCAATGGGCTATAGAAATTCTGCATGATAAGACGCAGTTCCTGCAGATTCTCTTTTTCATGCACGACATCAAGCAATGGCGCATCGTACTCGTCGATGATGACTACGACACTTTGACCGGTCTGTTCGTGGGCTTTTATAACAAGGTCTTTGAGCCGCAGATTGGCATCTGCCTTCTGGCTTTTGTATCCGTACTTGGCTTCGGCATCATCAAGCATATCTGCCAGGTAAGTCTTCAGCCCGTTGCCGTCAAGATGCTTTGCTCCGCTCAAATCGAAATGGAGCACTGGATGCGCAACCCATTCCTTTTCATAATCGGCAATGGCAAGTCCTTCGAAGAGTGACTTGCGTCCCTCGAAATAGGCTTGCAACGTAGAGGCAAAGAGTGACTTGCCGAACCGTCTAGGACGGCTCAGAAAGACGTATTTCATTTGCTTCCTCCGGAAGTCGACAATGTATTTGGTTTTGTCGATGTAGAGGTAATTCTTCTCACGGATACACTCGAAAGTCTGAATTCCCACGGGATAGCATCTTGTAAATTCACTCATGGCTCTGTCGCTTTTATGTTTTGCGCCGCTAAGTTACGAATTATTTGTGACATACAAAATTTTTGTTCTTGTTTTTCAAAGCTTGTGCCAAAAATTTCATGTTTATGTTCTCTTGTCCCATGGAGGTACATTTGCGTAAAATGTGCAGAGACTCGGGGTGGGGATGTGCGGAAAAGGAAAGTAGGAGAAAGGCTGGTTGGTCTTTCTCCTACTTGATTATGTGGCGTTGCCGTGGCAGTGTGGGGCTTTGCTGCAATTATAGTCCTCTGCCGTGGCAGTTCTTGAATTTCTTGCCGGAACCGCATGGGCACGGGTCGTTGCGCCCGATCTTGGGTCCTTCGTTGCGGATGGTCTTGACGATTTGCTGTGGTCCGCGGGTGTCGGCGGCTGCTGCCTGCTGCATCCCTTTCTGGACTTCGGAGGGTTCGTCGAGGTTTTGCTTTGACTCTACGTACTGTGGCTGGCGCGGTGCGCGTGGCTGTGTGGGTGCCTGGTGTACTTCCTCGGGGTTGGACACTGGCAGGCTGCAGCGCATGAGCACTGAGATGGTGCCGTCGTTGATTTCGTTGATCATGTTGTCGAACAGGTTGACTGACTCGAGCTTGAATATGAGCAGCGGGTCTTTCTGTTCGTAGCTGGCGTTCTGCACTGAGTGTTTGAGTTCGTCGAGCTGTCGGAGGTTTTCCTGCCATGCTTCATCGATGGTGTGGAGAAGGATGAGTTTCTCGAAGTAGATGAAGATGTTCTTGGCTTCTTTCTCGTAGGTTTCCTTGAGGGGAAGTGATATCTGATAGACGCGGCGTCCGTCGGTGAGCGGTATGAGGATGTTTTCGTACATGTTGCCTTTGGTTTCGTAGACGTCTTTGATGACTGGCCATGCTGCGGCGGCTATGCGCTCGCTGCGTGACTTGAAGTTGGCGAGTACGGTGTCGTAGGTCTTGTCGAGGAGTTTCTCGCGGCTGTCGTCGAATTCTTTCTCGGTGAAGGGTGTCTCCATCGAGAAGAGGCGGAAGAAGGTTTCCTTGCATCCGTCGAAGTCGTTGTCCATGACGGCTTTGTAGACGCGGTCCCAGATGATGTTGGAGATGTCCATTCCGATGCGTTCTCCCATGAGAGCGTGGCGTCGGCGCTCGTAGATGACTTTGCGCTGTTTGTTCATGACGTCGTCGTATTCGAGTAGGCGCTTGCGGATGCCGAAATTGTTTTCTTCGACTTTCTTCTGTGCTCGCTCGATGGACTTGTTGATCATCGGGTGTTCAATCACTTCGCCTTCTTCGAATCCCATGCGGTCCATGATTTTGGAGATGCGGTCGGATGCGAAGAGTCGCATGAGTTTGTCTTCGAGGCTGACGAAGAATACGGATGAGCCTGGGTCGCCCTGACGTCCGGCACGTCCGCGGAGCTGGCGGTCTACTCGTCGGCTCTCGTGGCGTTCGGTTCCGATGATGGCGAGTCCGCCTGCTGCCTTGACTTCGGGTGAGAGCTTGATGTCGGTTCCACGTCCTGCCATGTTGGTGGCGATGGTGACGCGTCCGGTCTGTCCGGCTTCTTTCACGATTTCTGCCTCTTTGGCATGGAGCTTGGCGTTGAGCACGCTGTGGGGTATCTTGCGCATGCTGAGCATCTTGCTGAGCATCTCGGAGATTTCGACTGATGTGGTGCCGACGAGCACTGGACGGCCTTGCTGCACGAGTTTCTCGATTTCTTCGATGACGGCTTTGTATTTCTCGCGGTTGGTCTTGTAGACGCGGTCGTTCTGGTCGTCGCGTATGACTGGCACGTTGGTCGGGATTTCGACGACATCGAGTTTGTAGATGTCCCAGAATTCGCCTGCTTCGGTGATGGCTGTTCCGGTCATGCCTGCGAGCTTGTGGTACATGCGGAAGTAGTTCTGGAGGGTGATGGTGGCGTAGGTCTGTGTGGCTGCTTCCACTTTCACGTGTTCCTTGGCTTCCACTGCCTGGTGGAGTCCGTCGGACCAGCGGCGTCCTTCCATGATACGTCCGGTCTGTTCGTCGACTATCTTGACTTCGCCGTCGATTACCACGTAGTCGTCGTCGATTTCAAACATGGTGTATGCCTTGAGGAGCTGTTGCATGGTGTGCACGCGTTCGCTCTTGATGGCATAGTTCTGCATGAGTTCGTCTTTCTTGGTGAGGTATTCTTCTTCGGGCAGGTGCTGGCCTTCGAGGTCGGACAGCTGTGTGGTGATGTCGGGGAGGACGAAGAACTGGTCGTCTTTCACGATGTCGGCAATGAGTTGGTTGCCTTTGTCGGTCATTTCGACTGACTTCTGTTTTTCGTCGCACACGAAGAAGAGTGGCTCTACGGCTTCGGGCATGCGGCGGTTGTTGTTCTCCATGTAGATTTCTTCTGTCTTGAGGAGTCCTGTCTTGATGCCTGGCTCGGAGAGGTATTTGATGAGTGCCTTGTTCTTTGGCAGTGCCTTGTAGGCGCGGAAGAGTGAGAGGAAGCCTGCCTCGATGTCTTTCTGGTCGTCGCTGTCGATGAGTTTCTTGGCTTCGGCAAGGTATTGTGTGGCTTGCTTGCGCTGCACTTCGACGAGTTTCTCGATGTAGGGGCAGAAGTCGTTGAACATCTGGTCGTCGCCTTTGGGTATCGGTCCGGAGATGATGAGCGGGGTGCGGGCATCGTCGATGAGCACGGAGTCGACCTCATCGACTATGGCATAGTTGTGCATGCGCTGCACGAGGTCTTTTGGACGCATTGCCATGTTGTCGCGCAGGTAGTCGAATCCGAATTCGTTGTTGGTTCCGTAGGTGACGTCTGCCTGATAGGCTCTGCGGCGCTCTGGTGAGTTGGGCTGGTGCTTGTCGATGCAGTCGACGTTCATCTGGTGGAAGAGGAAGATTGGCGAGTTCCATGCTGAGTCGCGCTTTGCGAGGTAGTCGTTGACGGTGACTACGTGTACTCCGTTGCCTGTGAGTGCATTGAGGAATACTGGCAGGATTGAGGTCAGGGTCTTTCCTTCTCCTGTTGCCATTTCGGCTATCTTGCCTTGGTGGAGCACTACGCCTCCGAAGAGCTGGCAGTCGTAGGGCACCCAGATGTTGGGGGCTCCGTCGTGGACTTCGTGGATGAGTACTTTGTCGTCTACGATTTCGACTACTCCCGGATAGCGGCTCACTGCTTCGCGGTCGAAGTCGGTAGGGGTGAGGGCAAGGTCTTCGATGGTCTTTGCTTCGCGGAAACGGCGGCAGGTGTCTTTTACGATGGCATAGACTGTTGGCATTATCTCGTCGAGTTTGTGGTCGAACACTTCAAGGATTTCTGCCTCGAGTTTGTCGACTTTGTCGAAGAGTGGCGCTCTGTCCTGGATTTCCGTCTTTTCGATTTGTGCCTTGACTTCGTCGATTTGCTTTCTCAGGTCGGTGGCTGTGTCCTGAATTTCTTTCTTCAGCTCCTGTGTCTTTGCACGGAGCTCGTCGTTTGACAATGCTGCCATCGAGGGGTAGATCTTGTTGATTTCCTCCACGAATGGCTTTATTGCCTTGATGTCTCTCTGTGCTTTGTTGCCAAAGAGCTTGGTCATGATGTCATTGAATCCCATTTATCTTTCTTTTTTATTCGTTTCTGTTTTGGTTCCGCAAAGGGTTTGTTTTGTTCTCTGACTGGGAAAATTTATTTTCCTGACTGGAGAAATTGTTTTCTCTGACTGTAGAACAAGATTGACTGTTTCTCTAAACAGCAAAATAAGTACCAATGGCACTACGGCGATGTCGTAGGTCTGTGGCGTGAAGAGAATTGTGGCTGCGAATGCCATGAGCTCTGCCAAAATGACAAGTGTGGCTATCTCCCTCTTGCGCATGGCAAAGAGTGGTGCCCATAGGAGTGACAGGGGGTTGAGCAGCAGTATCATCATGTTGGACCCTGTGCCGGGATGTTGGGAGAAGAAGAAGAGGAAGGCGATGAGTGTGCCTGCCAGTCCTTCTGCCAGCTGGAATGTTGTGTCAATCCATTTGTATGTCTTCCTCCGCCGGAGTTCCACGATGGTGACTGCGAGGGTGAGCATGGCTATGGCTGAGAGTGTCAGCAGCGGGCTGTCGGGTGTCCCGGCCGCAGTGGTTGGGATGACTGTGAGCAGCATTGTTTTTTCTCTCACCAGTGGCTGCACGGATGCGTCGGCTCTCACGATGGTTGCGCTGTCGGCATCGGCTGCGTATCTTGACGGGATGAACATCTGCTGGCGCAGGGTGAGTGCGGTGTCGAGTTCGTAGCCTAGTATGAGGTTTTCTCCGAATTCAATCCAGCGGTCTGCTTTGGAGAATCCGTGGAGTATCTGTCGTGCTGTGAGCCGTGGATTGTGGATGTTGTACTCGATGTGTCCGTCTACGCACCGCTCTATCATGTCGCGTGCACGGGTGGTGCAGTTGTCGTAGAGCCAGCTGTATCTGTAGGTGCGGTTCTGTGGCTGGAGGTTTTCCATCAGTGAGGCGTAGGTCTTCTGACATTCGGCTTGGCTGAGGTTGAGCACTTGTTCCTCGATGCTGTGTCCCTGTGTCTGGTAGCGCTGTACGAAGTAGGGGAGGGGTTCTGCACCGAGCACGTAGTCGGTCTCGCCCTTGACGAACTTGTAGAGGAAGTTGTCGGAGCTGTAGTTGAACATGCCGTAGTTGAAGACGATGTCGGTGCCTGAGGTGATGTTGTGCACACGGATGGCTGTGTGTCCGTACATGGTGTAGGCCTGGTTGCCGGGTGAGCACGTGAGCAGCGACACGCGGAGAGAGTCTGTCTCTTCGCGGGCATCGGCATCTGCTTCTGCCGGCTGTGCTGCCAGCAACTGGATGCTCAATAAAGTCAATATGACGGCAATAAATCGCTTCACCTTATTATAATGTGTATTATATAAGGTACAAAGATACGATAAATAATGATTCGCAAGGTCTGCAATCGGATAAAATAGGCTGTTGCCACTGCAAAAAACATGGTAAAACAGCGGAATCCGATTGCAGACATTGCGCTAAGGCGGTTTTACTTCTCGTCTGCCTCGTATTGTTTCTCAAACTTGTGCTTGAATTTCGGACGGTTCTTGCTGTGCTTCGCATTGTAGAAATTCATTCCGTACGACAGGTAAGTGTTGTCGTCGTCGTGCCCGAGGGTGATGAAGTGTTCGCTCGTCTCGTCGTAGTACATGCGGAATCCCTGGTCTTCGGTACGGAGGTAGGGTCCGTAGGTGAACTTGATGAGGTCGCAGATGGTGGAGTAGTGGTCGCGCGGATAGGTGTACCTCACGCTGAAGAGACGGTGGTTGATGAACATCACTTCGATTGTCGTAGGGTTGGTCCTTGCTTCCTCGTCCGGCTTTGTCTTGATGATGTAAGAGTCTTTGTGCGACTGTGACTGCTCGTATGCCACTTCTCTTGCGTTCCATTCGGCGAATGCCTTCGTGTCTTTGCTGCCCAGTGGCACTCCATACAATGAATGGTAGATCTGTGCTGATGCAATAGTGGTGCTTAGCAACGCTATCATCAAAAATAATACCTTTCTCATAGCTCGGTCGTTTAGTGTGAATAATGTTCAGTTCGTTATTAGTTTGATTGTTTCGTTCTCTTGGCTGCAAATATAAGCAATTGTTTTGATACGACCAACAATATTATCAAAAAAAATGCAAGGTTCAACTGATTGATGGGTATTACGGCGATGTTTGCAGTCTGCACTGGCATCTGCTGGCATCGGGCGGTTGGAGCGGAAGGAGGATATATGGTTGTATGTCAGAGGATTCTTTCTCTAGGGCAAGCTGGCGGAAAAAGAACGGGAGATTTCGTCTCGGACAACCGGACGTATCGGGCAGGACAACCGGTCGTATTGCCTCAGACAACTGGTTGTATGGTCCAATACAAAGCATTGTGTGATTGGAAGCCAATTGTCGTGTCTGCCATCCGCATTGTTAGCGGTTTGCCGGACGGGTTATTCCTCGTGCAGATTGCCTGTGTAGCTGCAGGCGGTGGCATTGCTCGGGATGAGGTCGATGTAGATTTTGCCTTCGTCGTATTTGGTCACGAGGAAATTGTAGACGATGGTTCCGCGCTTCACCTTGAAGCGGTAGCAGTCGGCTGTGTCTTTCTTGTTGCGGAACGACTTGAAGTCGGTGTAGGGCTGTGCATAGTCGAGTCGCTCGTCGGGGTTCATCGATGGTGTGAACACTTCGCCCATGTAGGGAAGGTAGACGATTGCGGAGTCGTTGCGCAGTTCCATCGTAAAGCCTGGCGACAAGTTCTTCGACTGGAAGCGGAGTGGATTCATGTCGGTGATGTCGACCTTGAAATGTGGAGACTTCTGGCTTGTCTGGGCTTGCAGTGTGAGTGACACAAGGAGTGCTGTGATGATTGAAATGAAATGTCTCATGTTATTCAGTCTTTTAGAAGTTTGCATGTGTTCCGTCGTTTCTTGTTTTTGCTGCAGACGTGCTTTGCTTTTATTGCAGCCTTTCTCTGCCATCGCTCCCGTCATTCCTCGTCTTCGCTTGCATCGCCATCCACTGAATGGAGGTGGGGCAGTGAGAGGTGGTAGCGTATCGAAAGGAAACGGATGAGCAGGATGATGATGAAGGTGGCTGTGGCACACACTGTGATGTCGGTCCCGAGATAGAACATGGTGCAGTAGATGGCTCCGCCCACTACACTTGCCATGGCATAAATCTCGCGGTGGAAGATGACTGGGGTGTTGTTGAGCAACACGTCGCGTATGATGCCGCCTGCACATCCGGTGATGGTTCCCATGGTGATTGCCACCCAGAAGGGATAGCTGAGGTCGAGGGTCTTCTGCATACCGACTATCGTGTAGAGGGCAAGTCCAAGTGTGTCGAACACGAGCCATGCATTGTTGAGCTTTCGGATGAGCTTGCCGAACAGGAGTACGCACATCTGTGCCATGACCGTACAGATGATGTAGAGCGGATTGGTCATCCAGAATGGGGTGACTCCCAGCAGCAGGTCGCGTACGGTTCCGCCGCCTATTGCCACAACGAAGCCTACGGTGAACCCTCCGAACCAGTCGCAGTGCTTTGCCGATGCATGGCGGATGCCTGAGATGGCATAGGCAAAGGTGGCAAGCAGTTCGGTGATGAACATCAGTTGGTTGACTAACTCTGGCTGGTTTGCTTCCATGACTTTCTTTCTCTTATTGTCCGTTTCAAATTATATGTCTGTCCGTTTCAAGCTCGACGATTGACGGGTTTATGCTTTTCCTCTGCATCAGAAATTGTAGGAGAGACCGAGTGTGAAGTATTCCTTGAACTGGAAATAGCCAAGGTTGTCGTCGTAGTAGTGTCTGCCTCGGTTGTCGTCGAAGCGCCACAGTGTGTTGAACTCTGACGAGATGTACTTGGAGAAGGCGAACGACAAGGTGTTCTCCAGCTCTGCTTCCACATATTCGTAGGAGGTGAAGCAATAGCTGCGGCATTTCCATGTGATGTTTTTGTGGAGCTTGATGTTGGTGTTCACTTCGATTCGCGAACCGTAGTCCTGGCTTGTGCTTCTGCCCACGAAGTTGTAGGTCTTGTGGATGTTTTCGTTGTCGGTGCCGATGTAGCGCAACTTGTATGAGAGCGGAAGCAGGGCAACGGACAATGAACCGTTCTTGATGTTTGGCTTGAAGTCCATACCGACTGACACTGCCACATCGAGCGGGGCAATGAACTGCGAGAACTTCAACCGGTTGTTGCTGCGGTAGCCTGGCAGGAACTGGGTCTTTGCTTCGGTAGAGATGGTGTAGCTCCAGTACTTCACTGCCTTGTAGCCCAGTTTGCTGTTGAACTGGATGCGGTCGTTGTTGGTGAGGAACGTGTGGCAGGTGTCGGATGTGGTTGTGATGAACCCGAGCCTCATGTCGAGTGTGTTCTCCCATGTCAGCCTTTTGGTGTCGTTGTAGTTTGCCCTGAGCGTGAGTGTGGCAAGCAGTGTCCCGTTGTTGTTTCCTCCGCGGTACCAGTTTTCGCTGAAGTAGTTCTGGGTGAACTGCAGCTTTGCCGACCCATTGGTTGTCCAGAAGTTTGGGCGGTGGATCTGCAGGTCGATGTCCATGTCTTCCATGGTTGTCTCTTCTTTGATTGGTGTCACAACCACGTTCTTCAGCTCGTTCTTTATGTCGTCAGTCGGTTTCACGTCTTTCTTGCTTGTGTCGATGAGTTTCTCGTCACCGAACTGGCTGTCGTAGTGGGTGGCTACTGAAGGCTGGCTTGTCTGCAGCTTCAGTATCTGCATGTCGATGGGCAGCTGCGAGGGTATGGAGTCGAGCGAGAGGACGTTCTTCGTGACATTGGAGTAGTAGGTGCCGGGGAAGAACATCTGGAAGTAATAGGGATTGGCGTCGGATGCAGTCTCGACTTCCTTGCACTTCGTTTCTGCCACTTTCAGCGAGTCGACGTAGCGACGGACGATGTTGCGCGTCTGTGCATTGGCAGTGATTGCCAGTGTCCAAAGTGTCAGCAAGTATATGGTCTTCTTCATTGTTCGGTTGGGGTTTTATTTGTTTTGACTGATGTTGGTGGTGTCGTTCCGCTTGCGTTCCACGTAGAGCTGGTAGGTGTTGACGAGGTTGTGCCACACGGCATAGAAACCGCCTGCAAGGGCAGTCACCGGGCTCATGAATGTGTAGCCTATCCAGATGCAGAATGCTGTGTTCTTCTGTCCGAGGCTTTGTGCTCCTGCTACCGGCTCGCGATGGTGGCGGCCGATGATTCGTCCGCAAACGAACTGGAGGATGCAGCAGACGATGGAGACGAGGGCAATGCCAATGTAGTTGCCTGTTGTCTCGTGGCTGTGTACCATGGCTTTGGTGGTTATGCCGATGGCAAGGGTCAGTGCCACTGCCCACAGATAGAACGATATGTAGCTGATGCGTGCCATGAATGCATGGACTTTCGGTGCGAGATATTTCACAGCGAATGCCAGCATCAGTGGCAGGATGAGAAGCGGGAACACTTTGCCGATGATGATGGTGAACGAGGTGACCAAGCCTATGTCGTTTGTCGTGCTGTGGAGCACTGACACGACTGCGGGGATAAGTATCGCTGCCATGAGATTGTCGATGCAGGTGTAGCTCACGACCGCGTTCATGTTTCCGTGGAGTTTGTTGGTCACCACCGCTGCTGCCGTGGCTGTGGGACAAATCATGCAGAGCATTGCGCTCTCGATGATGACTCTGCCTTGCATCTGCGGGAATATCATGATGGGAATGGCAAGTCCGATGAACGAGAATGCCTGTATTGCCAACAGTTTCAGTTGCCACCGGTGGGGACGCAGTTCCCTCATGTTGACTTTGCAGAATGAGAGGAAGAGCATCACGAAGATGAGCAGCGGCTGGGCAAAGTTGATGAAGTGGTTCATGAACTCGTGTGTCCCGTCGAGCGCATGGATGTTGACGTAGACGAAGTAGAGCACTACGCCCATGACGATGGATATCGGCAATGTCCAGTTCTTTATGAATCGTATGAGTTTTCCCATTTATCTGTCTCCTTCCTTGGTTTTTGTTGCTTTCTGTCTGCTCTTGCTGATGGCAGACTTGCTGCTTGCTCCGGCTGCAGACTTGCTCTTGCCGGTGGCAGGCTTGCTGCTTGATCCGGCTTTTGGTTTCTGATATTGGTAGACAACGTGCTTGGCTTTGCCTCCGGCGTCTGCGTTTCCGCCTTCTGCTTCTTTGCTTTCGCTTCCGCCTTCTGATTGTTTGCTTCCTCCTTCGCCTTGCCCGTATTTGTTGTTGCGAATGTCTTCCATTCTGAGCATCTCGTCGCGGTATTGGGCTGCCATGAGGAAGTCCATCTTCTTGGCTGCCTGCTGCATGAGGTTGCGTGTGTGTTCGATGGCTTTGTCGAGTGCCTCCCGGTCCATCTTCATCACCACTGGGTCTTCTGCCGCCTTCTGGAACGACTCTTCGATGTATGCCTTGCCAACGTAGTCCACGTGCTTGCCCTGGGCAATTGCCGCCTGCGACTTCTTGATTTGCGTAGGAGTGATGTGGTGCTCTTCGTTGTAGCGCATCTGTTTTGCCCTTCGGCGGTTGGTCTCCTCGATAGTCTTGTGTATGCTCTCGGTTTCCTTGTCGCAGTAGAGGATGGCTTTGCCGTTGACATTGCGGGCAGCACGTCCTATGGTCTGCGTGAGCGAACGGTAGTTTCTGAGGAAGCCTTCCTTGTCGGCATCCATGATGGCTACTAGCGACACTTCGGGCAAGTCGAGTCCTTCGCGCAGAAGGTTGACTCCCACGAGCACGTCGATGTCGCCGTTGCGCAGTTGGTTGAGTATCTCCACTCTTTCGAAGGTGTCGACATCGCTGTGGATGTATGCGGTCTTGACTCCAGCTCGGGTGAGGAAGTCTGACATCTCTTCTGCATGTTGCTTGGTGATGGTGGTGACGAGCACCCGTTCATGATTCTCTATGCGCTGCTGGATTTCTTCCATGAGGTCGTCAATCTGATTGTGGGATGGGCGCATCTCAATCTTTGGCTCTAGCAGTCCGGTGGGTCGGATGACTTGTTCCACGATTACTCCTCCTGCTTTCTGCAGTTCGTAATCGGCTGGGGTTGCAGACATGAAGATGGTCTGATGGGTCATCTCTTCGAACTCGTCGAACGTGAGCGGACGGTTGTCGAGCGCTGCCGGCAGACGGTAGCCGTATTCCACCAGCGTCTGTTTTCTCTTCCGGTCGCCTCCGTACATGGCTCTTATCTGCGGAATGCTTTCGTGGCTTTCGTCGATTACCATCAGAAAGTCTTTGGGGAAGAAGTCGAGCAGGCAGTAGGGACGTTCACCCGCTTGACGGCCGTCGAAGTAACGCGAATAGTTCTCGATGCCTGAGCAGTAGCCGATTTCGCGTATCATCTCGATGTCGTTGGTCACTCGTGTCTCGATGAGGTCGCGCTTCACAGTGTCGCCTGTCTCGTCGTAGAAGCGGATGCGCTCGTCGAGGTCTTTCTTTATGTTTTCAATTGCTGCCTGTGCACGTTCCTTGCTGGTGGCGAACAGGTTGGCTGGATAGATGCTGTATTCGTCGAACGGCTCGATGAGTCCACCGCTCGTTGGGTCGATTTCTTCTATGCTTTCGATTTCGTCCCACGCAAAGCGTATGCGGACTATCTTGTCGTCGTAGGCAAGCGAGAGGTTTACTGTCTCGCCCTTCACACTGAACTCTCCGCGTTTCTGCTCAATGTCGTTGCGCACATACATGCTGTCGACGAGCTTTCGCAACAGGTCGTTGATTTCAATGCTTTGCCCCACTTTTATCTTCGTGGTGTTTGCCTCGAAGTCGACGGGCGAACCCATGCCGTAGATGCATGAGACAGAACTGATGACCACAACATCATTCCTGCCAGAGAGCAACGAACGGGTGGCAGCGATGCGTAGGCGGTCGACTTCTTCGTTGATGGCAAGGTCCTTCTCGATGTAGGTGTCGGTGGAAGGCAGATAAGCCTCGGGCTGATAGTAATCGTAGTAGCTCACGTAGTATTCCACTGCATTGTGGGGGAAGAACCCTTTCATCTCGGTGTAGAGTTGGTGGGCAAGTGTCTTGTTGTGGCTCAGGATGAGGGTAGGGCGGTTGATGCGGCTTATGACATTGGCAATGGTGAAGGTCTTGCCCGAACCGGTCACTCCGAGCAACACTTGTGCAGGCAGCCCCTCCAACACTCCGTCGGTGAGTTGCTTGATAGCCTCTGGCTGGTCGCCTGTCGGCTTGTAGTCGGATGTCAGTTCAAATTTGTTCATGTCGCTTTTCTGCTCTGCAGCCATCCCTTGTGGGAAAATGATGCTTTACCTTATATCTATTGTTGCCTTACCTTAATCTTCTGTTTAGCCTTACCTTATATTCTGGTTGCCTTGCCTTGTATCTCTTTCTTTCCTATCCCGTATTTCTTGCAGCCTTACCTTCTGTTTCTTGTTGCCTTATCTTTCTCTTGCCGCCTTGCCTTATAATTCTTTCCTCTACACCTTATATATAATAAGGAGTATTGGAATGGACGGAATCGCTCAATCCTTGTAGAAGTCGATGTTTTCGGTCATGAGGAGGTCGATGCCTACATAGTGGACCACGGTTTGCTTCACTTGAAGCACGCATGAGTTGACGATGCTGCGGAAGCAGTTGAGTCCTTGCTGCTGCGGGTGCTGTCCGATGAGGAAGTCCACGTAGCCTTCGCGCAGACAGCGGATGTTTGCCTCGATGGCATCATAGCCCATGAGGCAGATGTGGTGATGGTCGGGCATCTCGTGCTTGAGGAAGTCGCCGATGACGTGGATTGACGAGTTGAATGAAATGCCGTACTCTATGTCCGGATGTTTGGTGAAGAACTCACGGAGCGAATCAATCACTCCCACTTTGTCGTAGACGTAGAGGTTGTGGTCGATGATTCTTGTCTCGGGACTATGCTTTGCCACGTATTCGCGGAAGCCTTTCTCGCGTCCCAGCTGCTGGCGGCTTGCCACTCTGCCTTCGCCCATCATCTTGAACAGCGCTATCTTCTTTGATGCAGCCGCAGCCATGAGCAGCACGCGGGCAGAGAAGGCACCGCTTCGTTCTGCGTCTTGTCCGTAGAACGACACTGGATTGAAGTCGGGCCAATATGAGTCGAGCAAGGAGTAGGGCAGGTTTCTGCTTTCCAGTTTCTTGGTGAACTTGGTCATGAGCAGATTGTTGAATATCGGTCCGATGATGACTGCTGTAGGCTTGTATGCCAGTAGGTTGCGGGTCTGTTGCTCGAATGAGTCTTCGTTGAACTGGTCGTAGTAGAACACTTTGAACGATAGCTTGAAGTCGGTGTAGCGCTTCACTCCCTCGTGCAGTCCTTTCTCCACCCGCGCCCAGTAGGAGTCCTCCTCGTGCATCGGTATGATTGCAGCAAACTTGTAGGTCTTGTTGCTTGCCAATGCACTGGCGTAGTGGTTGGGCTCGTACTTGATTTCCTCCAACACCTTCTCCACCTTTTCCAAACTCAGTTTCGACACGTTGGCACGTCCGTGGAGAACTCTGTCCACGGTGCCTACACTCACTCCCGCCATTTCGGCGATGTCCTTTATTCTAACTCTTGACTGTTGTATGTCCATCAATTGCCGGTTATGTTTTCTTCTTTCTTGTTGGTCAGATATATTTCTCTGACTGGGAAAAACTTTTTCTCTGACCAGGAAAATAATTTTCTCTGACCAGGAAATATAACGCGTTCGTACGCTCTGCAAAATTACAACTTTTATTTGACATGGCAACTCTTTGGAGGAGCAAAGTCTTGAGCCTGGTTCTAATTTCCCGAAAAACGGCTGGTGAACCTAGGGCAAGAGAAAAAATAGCGCTGCACATATTGGTGCTTTCATCGATTTTTACTAACTTTGCAAGCAAAATAAGTTTTAGTAGAAATGCAGAAAATCATTATTCTCGATTTTGGCTCACAGACCACGCAGCTCATCGGACGCAGAGTGCGCGAGCTCGACACGTTCTGTGAGATTCTTCCATACAACAAGTTTCCGTTTGAGGACGAGTCTGTGATAGGCGTCATCCTGAGCGGTTCGCCCTTCAGCGTGTACGACGAGAAGGCGTTCCACCTGGACTTGAAGCCCATCATCGACCGCTATCCGGTGCTTGGAATCTGCTATGGAGCACAGCTCATGGCACAAACCTTCGGGGGAAAAGTGGAACCCGCAGGATTGCGCGAGTACGGACGTGCCAACCTCCAGTGGATGGAGAAAGGCAATCCGCTGTTCAACAACTTTGTGGACAACAGCCAGGTGTGGATGAGTCATGGCGACACCATAACCCATATTCCCGACAACTTCCGCAAGATTGCGTCAACCGACACAGTGGAGTATGCTGCCTATCAGCTTGAAGGCAAGCAGGTGTGGGGCGTGCAGTTCCATCCCGAAGTGTTCCATTCGCTCCAAGGCACACAGCTGCTGAAGAACTTCGTGGTCGACATCTGCGGAGGCAAGCAGGACTGGAGCAGCGCTTCCTTCGTGGAGTCAACAGTCCAGGAACTGAAGCAGCAGATTGGCACCGACCGTGTGATTCTCGGTCTGTCGGGCGGAGTCGATTCATCAGTTGCAGCCGTCCTGCTCAACAAGGCAATCGGTAATCAGCTCACTTGTATCTTCGTCGACCATGGCATGCTGAGAAAGAACGAGTTCCATGATGTGATGCACGACTACGAATGTCTCGGACTCAACGTCATCGGTGTCGATGCCAGCGAGAAATTCTTTGCCGACCTTGCAGGAGTGACTGATCCCGAGCAGAAGCGTAAAATCATAGGTCGCGACTTTGTGGAAGTGTTCAATGCCGAAGCAAAGAAAATCAAAGATGCCAAGTGGCTTGCACAGGGCACCATCTATCCCGACCGTATCGAGAGTCTCAATATCACCGGCAAGACCATCAAGAGCCACCACAACGTTGGCGGACTGCCGAAGGAGATGAATCTCTCGCTGTGTGAACCTCTGAAATGGCTCTTCAAGGACGAAGTGCGTAGGGTGGGGCGCAGCCTCGGAATGCCCGAACACTTGATTACCCGTCATCCGTTCCCCGGACCGGGCTTGGCAGTGCGAATCCTTGGCGACATCACACCCGAGAAAGTACGAATCCTCCAGGATGCCGACGACATCTATGTGCGCGGACTTCGCGAATACAATGTGAAACTCTCGGGCGAGGAAGCACGCAGAGTGCTTGCAGCTGGAGTGCCAGCCGACATGAAGGACGGAGAAATCGAAGTGAGCCTCTACGACCAGATCTGGCAGGCAGGAGCAATTCTGCTTTCAACCGTAAGGTCAGTAGGAGTGATGGGCGACGAACGAACCTACGAACATCCGGTGGCACTGCGCGCCGTGACCTCTACAGATGCAATGACTGCCGACTGGGCAAAACTCCCTTACGACTTCATGGCAAAAGTGAGCAACGACATAATAAATAAGGTAAAGGGAGTGAACCGCGTTTGCTACGACATCTCCTCAAAACCACCAGCAACTATAGAGTGGGAGTAAAGGAAAACAATATAGGACTGGTTCCGGGAAATTGCATCAGTGTGTTTTTCCGGAATCAGCCATTATCCAATAACTAACTTTTAAACAATTTGTAGCTACTTTATAACCAACTCGTAATCGCTTTATAACCAACTTATAGCCAATTTATAACCAACTAAAAACCGAACTTATATGAACATCAAATCTTTAGTGCTGTGCCTCATGCTGGCAACACCGGCAGCAGCTTTCGCCCAGACAGGGCAACTCTCAAACGAGGTAATCGAGACCATCATGGCTCGACGCTCAGTAAGAAAATACAAGGACCAGCCAGTGGAACACGCAAAGCTGGAAGTCATTGCCAAGTGCGGCATCAATGCTCCGAATGGCATGAACTCCCAGCCATGGGCAGTGACCGTTGTGGAAGACCCTGAATTCATCAAGGCAACTACTGCCCTCTTTGTGAAGGCAAATCCCGAGATGGCAAAGCGCGACAAGAACTTCAAGAACATGTATCGCAATGCTCCTGCAATCATCTGCATTGCCACTCCAGGAGGCAATGGATCTATTGATAGTGGACTGCTTGGCGAGAATATGGTGCTGGCAGCACAGTCACTTGGCTTGGGCACATGCTGCCTTGGCGGACCAGTGAATTTCCTGAAGACATCAGAGGATGCAAAGCCTTACATCGAGAAACTCGGTTTTCCTCAAGGCTACGAACTCTGCTACATCATCGCTGTCGGCTATCCTGACGAGACTCCGGAGGCAAAAACAAGAGACGCGTCAAAGATTAAGTTCGTCACCGGAAACAAATAAGGCTTGAATACTTTGACCGACCCGTAAACAAATAGAACTTGAATACTTGGACTGACATAGAAGAAATGTACTTCTCCGGCGTGACAATGAAGGAGAAGTACAGGTTTTTCTACGACACACTGCATCGGCTGTGTGCCGCGATTGTCGCTGACCAAGGCATCATCTACAACGACTTCTTCTCCCAACTCCAGGCAGTTTGCCGCAAGAAGAAATACCGGCTCTATGAAGTCGACCGCTTCAGATGGAGAGCAAGGCAAGTCAATCAAGGCGAGGCAGAAGCCGAGGAAAAGACTTACTACCAGGATGTGGTTGCTTTCCTCGATGCCTATGCCCATTTCTCCGAAACTGAAATTCCGGAAACACTGCGCGCAGACATCAGTAGCCGACATCCCGAGGCTCTGAAAACATCACGGGCAAAGCTCGGTGTGAAGCACGGACAGACTGCAAAGTCTATTCGCTTTGTAGTCGAGAAGAAGGCGGATGATTTCATCTTTGCCGTTTCTCCGCTCTATCCCAGGACGAAACCCTGGAAGGTTGACTTTATCCAAAACGACCACACACAGAAAGCTGCCTCCATGCTGACTGAAGGCATGCAGTTCAATGCAGTGTCGGCAGTGGTCGACGAGAAGGCAGGGACAGTAAGCCCCGAGATGATTGTGATTGAGCCCGACTATCTGGTCGATGTCACTTCCATCTGCGGTTGCATAAAGGACTATGGCGAGTCGCCCCTCAATTATCTGCTGAAGAAATTCGAACCGGGCGAAACTACCAAATACATCGTTCTTGGAAACATCACCGGACAATTCCTCGACGATTGCATCAACAATCCCGAAGTGTCGTATGTGCAGTCCGTGCGCAAGGCATTCAAGTCGAGCTTGATTGACATCACGGTCTGCGACGGCATTGACTCCGCTTTCTTCAAGGAATGCGAACGGCAGTTCACCAACATAAAGAACACAGTCAGCCAGCTCTATTCCGACCCGAACTTTGTCGGTGTCGAGGGCAACGTGATGCTCGAGCCGTCGTTCTTCTGCGAGACACTGGGCATTCAGGGACGATTCGACTTCCTACAGTGCGACTACAAGAACCTGATAGAGATGAAGTCCGGACAATGGGACAAGTTCCGTCAGACCGCCAAGGTCGAACACTTGATGCAGATGATTCTCTACAAGGAAATACTCTATTACAATCTTGGGATTTCCCGACAGAAAGTGTGCGGCTATGTGTTCTATTCCAAATATCCAATGCTGCTCGAACAGCGGTCGGCACGCGAGATGGTCTACCGGATGATGGACATACGCAACGGGATAGTCATGCTTGAACGGGGAATAAAGGACGGACATCTGCACGATTATCTCGACAGACTCACACCCGACAGCCTGAATGTAAACCAGGTGACAGGGAAGTTGTGGACTGACTATGAACGTCCCGACCTTGAAACGCTGTTGTTGCCCTTGCATACAGCCGACCCTCTGTCGCTCGACTATTTCTACACATTCTTCACGTTCGTTTCGCGTGAACAATATCTCGCAAGAGTAGGCGACGGAAGTGTTGGTTCTGCTCGCGGAATGTCGAACCTGTGGAATGCCGACCTCGACACCAAACAGCAGAACGGCGACATCATGATAGGGCTGTCGTTGAAGTGCGATTCCGACGGACGCATCTCTAAAGCTGCAGATGAAACAGTTGTAGATGAAACAGCTGTAGACGAAATAGCCGCAGATGAAGGAAACGACAATGTCATCTCGTCCGTAGTCCTGCTCAAACCCAATGACCCCGAAGCAGCATCTCCCAATTTCCGCATTGGTGATTCAGTCATTCTTTATCAGAGAAACAGCAACTCCGACACAGCCATAACGCGACAGGTAATACGTTGTGGCGTGCAGGCATTCGACGAAGATTCAATCACGTTGAGGCTGAATCATCCGCAGTCCAATTCCAAGCTGTTTTCCACCAAGAGTCTCTATGCTGTCGAGCACGAGTATATGGACTCGTCCACTCGTCCGCTATACCGTGGACTCTATTCCTTCCTCACCGCATCGCAGAGCCGGCGCGATTTGCTCCTGTGCCGCCGTGATGCAGTGGTCAATACTTCCGTGAAACTCAAGGGAAAGTACATCAATTCCCAAATCGACGATATTGTGCTCCGTGCAAAGCAGGCAGAGGACTATTTCCTTCTGCTCGGACCTCCGGGCACAGGCAAGACATCGATTGCACTCAAGTCGATGGTCGAGGAATTCAGGCTTGAAGGACAAACCTTGCTTCTCCTTGCCTACACCAACAGGGCAGTCGACGAAATCTGCGAGACATTGGGCGATTGCAACTATCTGCGCATCGGGCGCGAACTCTCCTGCAGTCCCGCTTCACGTTCCCATCTCATCGAGAACATGGTGGGCGACGATGTACGCAGAGAATCCGTCCGTAAGTTGATTGCCGACACACCGATAGTCGTGGGCACAGTCAGTTCCCTCGTCTCCTCGTCAGCCATTTTGCGGATAAAGCACTTTGATGCTGCGATATTCGATGAGGCATCCCAACTGCTTGAGCCCCAGCTCTTGAGCTTGCTCTGCGATGAATATGATGGAGTGCCGTCCATCAGCAAGTTCATCATGATTGGCGACCACAAACAGTTGCCTGCGGTAGTGGTGCAGGGTGAAGGAAGTTCGAAAGTGGAGTCTGTCCGACTGCAGGAGATAGGCTTGACCAATTGCCGCAATTCCCTTTTTGAAAGGCTATACAATCATGTGTCCGGCAATCCGAACCGATCACTTTCCTTTTCATTGCTTTCATCCCAGGGCCGCATGCATCCCGGCATAGCCGACTTTGCAAGCGATGCCTTCTATGATGGAGTGTTGCAGCCAGTAGGTTTGCCACACCAGCAAGGCGAACTGCCTTATCGCGTGTTTACCGAAGACGAGCGTTTCGTGGCAACCACCCGTTGTGGCTTTATCGATATTCCCTTGCCGCCAGTCAATAAACGCTGTACAAAGATGAACTATGCCGAAGCAGTGCAGATTGCAGCGATAGTGACACAGTTGAGGCATTTGGCAACCGAGAACAATCTGACCCTTGACCTTCCGCGTCAGGTAGGTATCATCGTTCCCTTCCGCCGTCAGATAACGATGGTGCGCCAAGCCCTCTACGAAGCTGGCATACCCGAGGCCTGTGATGTGATGATTGACACCGTGGAGCGTTATCAGGGAAGCCAGCGCGACATCATTGTCTACGGCACCACCATCTCGTCCGAATACGAGCTCGATATACTTTCGAATATAGTAGAGCAGAACGGCGAACCAGTCGACCGCAAACTGAATGTGGCAGTGACCCGTGCCCGCCGCCAGCTGTTCGTCCTTGGCAATAAACAGCTTCTTTCCCGCAATCCAATCTATCGCCGCCTCATCGACTATGCAGCCGAGGGAAGCCTGGACTAAATGCTTTTCCAAAATAAATGACTTGCCATCCGGATGGAGTGGGCTGGATGGGAGCAGGAAATAGGAGCTAGCCCTCTCCGAGGGCGTTAAAGCGAGCGCGGGTTTGTGCGTCGTAAAACAATAGCGAGCCAAGGCTCGAGCGTCATTGTCTAGCGCTCGGAGAGCGCTGATTCCTACCATTCAGATGGTTAACCTAAAACCAAAAAACCAAAACACTTTTGCTTGTCCCTCCCATTTGCACGATAATTGCATTGGCACTTGGTTTGTTCATCAACGGATGAGGATTTTCTGGTGGTTGATGATGTAGATGCCTTGGGGCAGACTGACGGTGGTTGTGCCTTGTGGTACTTCGACGGTGCGGAGGAGTATGCCACCGGCGGTGTAGATGTTGATTTCCGATGGAGTGGTGGCTGTGATGGTGAGTTGGTTGCCGCCTGAGAGGGTATAGCCGGCGTCAGCAATCAGAGAGTTGATGCCGGTGGTTAATGAGCAGTCGGCTTTCACTGATGGCACGCGCTCTTCGTCGCCCGACATGTCGGCAAGGCGTATGCGGGTGAGGCTCAGTTGGTCGTTGTGGTCTTGGTCGACTCCGGTGGAACTGAGAACGAGGGTCGCTACAGTGGTGGACATCGGGGAATTGGTGTCTGAATAGACGATGATGCGACGTGTGTTGCCTTGCGATGAACTTGTGGATGGTGTGCCGGATGAGGCGTCTACTGTTTCATCGTTTTCGGATGATATCTCTGCATGGTGGCTGTCGTCGGTCTCCACACTTTCGAGGGTTATTCCCTGGGGCAGGGCGAGGTCGAACTGGAGGGCGGTGTAGGAGTCCTGGGCTTGCAGCAGAACGGGCACTTCCATTGTTCCGTTGTCGACAATGATGTTGAACGGTTCGATGCTGATGCTGGCATCGGAGAAGGGTGTGCGCCATTCGGGATAAGTGGTCCACTGGTGGTTTGCCACTTGCTTTGCCACGGTGCGGCGGTCGAGGTCGCTGACGATGCCGTCGGAATCTGTGTCGGCTTCATGGAAAAGGAATTCTGCTTTCTCGTTGCCGTTGATGTAGTCGGTGAGCATCACGATGTCGCCCACGCTGAGCACTTCGTCGCCGTTCACGTTGCCCTTGAGGTCTTGCTGGAGGGAGGCGTAGGAATAGATGGCATATTGTCCGGTGATGTAGGATGCGCGTTTCTTGAGCCAGTTTGTGGCATTGTCCAGCGAACTTTCGTAGTTGGCTCCGTCGCCCCACACTTCGTTGTTGTGGACGAGCGAAGGCTTGGCATAGTCGTAATAGTCGTGCACATAGTCGAGCAGTTCGTCGAGATGGTTGTCCACGAATTCGTCGCACAACTTGTTGTAGTATCTCAGCAGTGGGGTGGAACTGAGCAACTGGATGCGGAAGAATGGTTTGGCTGTCCAGTTTTTGTCGAACAGGTTGTTGGAAGACGAACTCTTGAAGTAGTTGGTGGAATTCTCGTAGCCGAATGCCCAGTCGAGGTCCCACACTGGTCCGAACACATATTTTGATTCTTCGTAGTTGCGGTGGTCCTTATATAAATAGGTGCTCTTCGGATGGTTGATTTCGAAGTTTAGAATCATATTGTTGACAAGGATGTAGCGGCAGAAGGCATCGACATCGATGTAGTCGGTGTACTGTTTTGTGGATACGGCTGTGGCATAGGCATTGAAGTCGGACTTGATGCTGCTGAAGTATTCATCGGCATAGTCGGCAAGTGATTCGTCGGTGAGGTCGGGCTCGTGGAGATTGACTGGCAGGTTGTAGCTGCTTGACTTGAAACGGTAAGTCTCGTCGTAGTACTCGTCGAGTTCGAGGAGAAGTCCCTGTGTGTCGTCGATGTCGATGGAGTTGGCTGAGAGTCCCACTTTCTCTGTCAGATTGTAGCTGCCCATGTATTTGCCGTTGATGTAGAGTTCCACTGGCAGTATGTGGTTGGCTCCGGGTGTGCCCACGAGCTGTGCCACTTTCATGCCTATGGCGTTTGCCATCATCGAGCCTTTCTGCGCATTGGCAAGCAACACCCAGTTCTTGCCTTTCGTCAGTCCGAGCGGACTCACTTTGTGGCTGAACTTCAGCCGGTAGGGTTTCTTCGAGTGGTTCCAGCTGCTGTTGCCGCGTCCCTTGATGGAGACTGAGTCGTCCAGGCTTGGGAACACTCCGCCTCCGTCGATTTGGATGCGTGCCTGCAGGAAGTAGTCTTTGCTGGTGATGCTTGCTCCGCCGTTCACATCGATGCGGACGACGGGCACGTTGTCTGCCTTGTCGGTCAGCCAGTTGACTCGCACCGTGTAGTCGGTGGAGTAGGGCTGGAGAGTGAATTTCCGGGAGAGTGAGTCGTAGGCGAGAATCATGGTGCGGTTGTTCTCTACGGTGTAGTTGACGTCCTCGGCAAAGCGCAGTCGGCTGCACTTGGATATTTGCTGCTTGCCGTCGACGAAGGCTTTTGCCCGGTTGTCGGACAGGGTGAATGTGGGCGTGAGATATTTGCCAATGCCTTCCACCTCGAACTCCATGAGGGTTGACGGACTTTTCTTGGTGTGGCTCTCGGTCAGTTGGTCGTTCAGTTTCTTCTTGAAGCCGAAGGAAGAGAACTGCGGAGCGTCGGGCAGCGCATCGAGGTATTTGGCAGAGTCTGTTTCCTCGGATGTGAACGTGAAGCTTTCGCCATTGGTGAGGCTGACCGTGATGACAGCTGACGTGAAGCCGACTGAGTCGATGTATTCACTGGGAATGACGGTGGAGGTGCCGTCGGTGTGGTACACGCAGAAGCACCTGTCGTCCGCCAGCATTGCCGTGGACGAGAGTAACATGAATGTGGCAAATATCTTGCTGAGAAGTCCCATAGTTTTGTGTTTGCAGAAGAACTTGATTGCGCTTCGCTTCTATCCATTGAAGGAGTGGATGGACGCACGAAAAATCGTTGTCTTGAGTATAATCGGGGACAAAATTAAAAAAAAAGACGGAAAGTCGCAATTTTCAGCCTTCCTTTTTGTTAACAAATGATTTATTATTGCTATATTTGCACAACAAAGCAAAAGTTGAGTGGACTTCATGAAGGAATACAAGGAAGAAGAGAAGTGTTTTAACCTGCTTCTCGAGAAATCGGTAAAAGCCAATTGGATGCATCCCGCATTGTCTGATTATGGCAGTTCCAAGCTTACTTACGCGCAGATGGCGGAGCAGATGGAGCGGCTGCATCTTGTGTTTAGGGAAATCGGAATAAAGGAAGGCGACAAGATTGCCCTCTGCGGACGCAACTGCAGCGGGTGGGCTGTGGCTTTCTTTGCCACCATCACCTATGGGGCAGTGGCAGTGCCGATTCTCCATGAGTTCAAGACTGAACAGATTCAGAACATAGTGAACCATTCGGAGTCGCGCCTGCTGTTTGTGAGCGACAATATATGGAAGGAACTTAACGAGGCGAAGGTAGGAGTCAGTGTGCCCGACTTCATCGGTGTGCTCAATCTTGCCGACTTCTCGGTGTTGGAAGCCATACAGAACAAGCTGGCTAGCGCTTTCGACAGCCTTGACAAGACCTTTACATCGGCTTATCCCGACGGACTGAAGGCTGCAGACATCAACTATGTGAAGCGTGCAGGCGATGTGATGGCAGTAATCAACTACACGTCGGGCAGTACCGGACGCTCGAAGGGCGTGATGATTTCGCAGAAAAACCTCTGGAGCAACGTGCAGTTTGCCATCGACAATCTGGGCGACAAGATTGCACTGGCAGGCGAGGGAACTACGGTGAGCATACTGCCAATGGCTCACATGTACGGACTTGCGTTTGAAATCCTCAGCGAGATATGTCTGGGCATGCATATCCATTTCCTTACCAAACTGTCGCCTACCATCATCTTCAAGGCTTTCTCAGAGGTAAAACCAACCATCATCATCTCAGTGCCGCTCATCATCGAGAAAATCATTCGCAGGGCTGTGATGCCAAAACTCAACGAGCCAAGCGTGCGGTTCATGATGAAAATACCGGGACTCGGGACTTTCATCCGTCACAAGATTTGCAAGAAGATAACGCAGGCGTTCGGCGGACGTTTCTTCGAAGTGATTATCGGTGGAGCTGCATTGTCGGAGGATGTGGAAGAAGTGCTCAAGTCCATCGGTTTCCGCTATACTGTGGGCTACGGAACCACCGAATGTGCTCCGCTCATTGCCTACGACCATTGGTTCGACTACAAGAAAGGCAGTTGCGGAAAAACCATCGACCGTATGGAGGCAATGATTGACAGCGACGACCCGGCAAAGGTTGTGGGCGAGATACTGGTGCGCGGCGAGAATGTGATGCTTGGCTACTACAAGAACCAGGAAGCAACCGACCAGACACTGATTGATGGCTGGTATCATACCGGTGACCTCGGCGTGATGGAAAGCGACGGAACTATCAGCATTCGTGGCAGGTCGAAGAACATGCTGCTCGGGCCCAACGGACAGAACATCTATCCCGAGGAACTCGAGGACAAGTTCTGCAGTATGCCGCTTGTCAGCGAGAGCGTGGTAATCCAGAAGAAAAGCCGCCTCTTTGCACTGGTGTTCCCTGATGCCGACGAAGTGAAACGCCTCAACCTCGACGAGAAATCACTTGCAAAGGAACTTGACAACATCCGCATGCAGGTGAACAAGGAACTGCCAGCCTACGAACAGATAGTGGGTGTGAAGGTGATGCCAAACGAATTTGAGAAAACGCCAAAGAAAAGCATCAAACGCTTCCTCTATCTCGACGAGGAGGTGTGAGAGAGGAATTGCGGGCAGAAATAGCACGATGAATGAGAAATGTTAAATTGTATTGATTTTACGCGCTATAGTGAGGAACACAACACCCGTAAAACCACCCCGTTTTATTGCCCAGTCAGAGAAAATTATTTTCCTAGTCAGAGAAATTTTTTTCACTGGTCAGAAAAATAATTCTTCCTAGGCGGAGAAAAAAATGGGGGTAAAAGGAGGGGTAATTGAGGCTGAAAAATGGTTTTTGGAAATATCGTTAGAATGTCGCATTGGATTGACTGATTTTGAATAGAAAAAGGTGTGGAGATGGGAGAATGAAGGGCTGAATCCTGACAGTTGACAGTTGACAATTAAAAAATAAGGGTACCATGCATTTCGGCTTATCTCCTCTTTTTGCGTATAATGTACTAATGATTAATCGGTTGTGTGTTGCAAAATACAAAAAAGTCTGGCTGAGGGTTTGAACCTTTTTTCAGCCAGACTGACGTATGTACTAAACAAATGAAGCCTTGTTATTCGTGACGTATTGCTTCTATCGGGTCCATGTTGGCGGCTTTGTTTGCCGGGATGTATCCGAAGAGGACTCCTATCACTACGCACACTCCGAAGGAGAGGAGTATTGACCAGGTGGGGACGCTGCTTGGCATGCCGAACAGCGGAAGTACCCATTCTGACGCTCCCACGCCAAGGAGTACTCCGAAGATGCCACCGGTGACGCTGATGATGATTGACTCGATGAGGAACTGCACGCTGATGACGAATCCGGTTGCGCCCACTGCCATTCGGAGTCCGATTTCCTTGGTGCGCTCGGTGACTGACACGAGCATGATGTTCATGATGCCGATGCCGGCGATGAGGAGCGAGAATCCGGCTGCAATGCCGAGTATGAGGGTCACGGTGTCCATGGTGCTCGACATGGTTTCCATCATCTCTGCCTGTGAACGGATGGTGAAGTCGTTGTCTTCTTCGCTCTTGATCTTATGGTTGCGCTGCAGTATCTGCGTAAGCTCTTCGATGGCATTGTCGGACAGCTCTTCGGTTATGGCTGAGCAGACGATAGAGGAGAAGTAGGTCTGGGCTGCTATTCGCTTCATCACGCAGGTGTAGGGGGCGATGATGACGTTGTCCTGGTCCATTCCCCAGTTGTTGTAGCCTTTGGACTTGAGCACGCCTACTATCTTCATCGGGATTGACTTGAAACGGATGTTCTTGCCGATGACGTCGGACTCGCCTTCGAAGAGTTCGTCGACGATGGTTTTTCCCACTACGCACACTTTGGCTGACTTCTTGATGTCTTCCTCGGTGAAGCAGTCGCCTTGCTCAATCTCCCATTGCTTGATGTCGAGGTATTCGGGGGTTTCGCCGTAGATGGTGGTCTGTGTGTTGCTGTTGCTGTAGACTACCTGTCCGCTGGCTGTGACTTCGGGCGACACGTTGGTCACGTATTTCTTCTCTGCCATGATGGCTTCGTAGTCTGCCATCTTGAGGGTCTGCATTTCGGATGGGTCAAGACGCACGCCTCCACGACGTTCGGCTCCCGGACGTATGGTCAGGAGGTTGGTTCCCATGGTGGAGAGTTCTTTGCGGATGCTTTCTTTCGAACCTTGTCCGATACTCATCATGGCTATGACTGCTGCCACTCCGATGATGATTCCGAGCATGCTGAGGAACGACCTCATCTTGTTGGCTGCCACTGCCATGAGTGACACTTTTATTAAATTCAGTACGTTCATAGTTAGTCATCTTGGGGTTTTGGCAGCGAGGCAAGTGTCTCTGCCGCTGATTTGATGTTTGTGTTGACTGTGTCCTCACGAATCTTGCCGTCGCGCAGGTTGATGTTGCGTGATGAGTATTCGGCTATCTCGGGGTTGTGGGTGACGAAGATGATGGTGTGTCCTTGCTTGTAGAGTTCCTGGAACAGCACGAGCATCTCGAACGAGGTGCGGGTGTCGAGGTTACCGGTCGCTTCGTCGGCAAGAAGCACTGCAGGGTCGTTGACGAGGGCGCGGGCGATGGCTACACGCTGCATCTGTCCTCCGGACATCTGGTTGGACTTGTGGTAGAGGCGTTCGCCCAGTCCCACTGCCTCCAGTGCCTTGACTGCTGCTTCGCGGCGTTGCTTGGCATTGTACTTCTTGTTGTAGATGAGGGGCAGTTCCACGTTCTCCACTGCTGTGGTGTTTGGCAGCAGGTTGTAGTTCTGGAATATGAATCCGATTTTCTTGTTGCGCAGGTGGGCACGCTGGTTCTTCGACATCTTGCGCACTGCCACTCCGTCGAGGAAGTACTCACCGGAGGTCGGTGTGTCGAGGCATCCCAGCTGGTTGAGCAGTGTTGACTTGCCCGAACCGGATGTTCCCTGGATAGTAACGAACTCTCCCTCGTAAATCTTGAACGAAATGCCTCGCAGGGCTTTCACTGTCTCTGATCCTACCTGGAAATAGCGCTTCACGTTCTGGAGCTCGATTACTACTTTATCTTTGTTTACTTCCATCTCTGTTATTTTGATTTGGTGTTATTTGAACCGCTCTTTGACTTTTGGCCTTTGTTGTTGTTCTTCGGTCCTGGCATGAACGGGTTGCTTGCTGTGGTTTCTTCTTCTTCGGTTTCGTTGAGTTCGAATTCGGTGATGACTTCTGTGCCCTTGCTGATACCCGACTTGATTTCGGTGTAGGTGCCGTTGGTGTTGCCGATTTCCACTGCTATTGCCTTGAAGTTCTTGCCGTCGCGTACCCATACTTTGTTTTCAGCCTCGCAGTCAATCACTTTCTCGTCGTCCTTCAGCAGAAGTTCGTTTGGAGTGAAGCGGAGTGCTTTTGATGGTACTGACAGCACGTCGTGGAGCTCCATGACATAGATGGTGACATTGGCTGTGAGTCCTGGCTTGAGCTTGAGTTCGTCGTTGCGTGCTGAGATTACCACTTCGTAGGTCACGACGTTGCTTTCTGTTGTGGCGTTCTGGCGAACCTGGGTCACCTGACCTTCGAACACGTCTTCAGGGAAGGCATCTACGGTGAAGCTCACTCTCTGTCCTTCCTGCACTCCACCTATGTCGGCTTCGTCGATATCGGCAATCACGCGCATGTCGGTCAAGTCCTGTGCGATGATGAAGAGGGTAGGGGTGGTCATTGCTGATGCCACGGTCTGTCCTTCCTCCACTTCACGCGAGAGCACTACTCCGTCGATTGGTGAGGTGATGGTGGCATAGCCGAGGTTGGTCTGTGCCTTCTGCACGTTCTGCTGCTGCACTGCCACTTGCTGCACTGCCTGTTCGTAGGACAGACGGGCGTTTTCGTAGTCGTTGGCACTCACGAGTCCTTTGTTGTAGAGAGTCTTGTATCTGTTGTAGTTTGCTGACTGGTAGTTGAGGTTGCTCTGGTAGTTTGAGAGGTTGCTCTTGGCTGATGCCAGTTCGCTCATCAAGTTGGTCTTGTCGAGTTCGGCAATGATTTCGCCTTTGTGTACCACGCTGTTGTAGTCAACGTAAATCTTGTCGATGATACCTGACACCTGGGTACCGACTTCCACCTGTGTCACTGGTTCGATTGAACCGGTTGCGGTGATGCTTGTTGAGAGGTCCTGCATTGACGCTGCCTCTGTCTTGTATGTCACTTTCTCGCTCTCTGAGCAGGCGATGAATGTCATTGATACGAGTGTAAGCGCGAAGCCTACCTTGAAAATACTCTTGTTCATATCTTGTCTGTTGTTTTTTTGTCTGTTCTTTACCTATTGTTATTTATAGTTCCACTTGTTTTATGGTTCTATATTATAGTTTCACGTGTTGTCCTGGCTCTATATTATTATAGTTCCACGTTATATTTCCATGCTAAATCCCGATATTACAGCTCGATTTTGTTGCCTTCATAGAATTTCAGCATGGCGATGTTGTAGAGCGTGTTGTATTTTGACTGGAGGAGTTGCTGCTCTGCCTGGAGAAGGTTGTTCTTTCCGGTAGTCAGTTCCACCACGTTCTTCAGTCCGAGTCGGAACTGCTCGCTCACGAGGTCGTAGCTTTCTTCCATGCTTTCCACGTTCGACTTTGCGTAGATGTACTGCTGCTGCGATGTGGTGGCGTTAAGCCAGTAGTTCTCGATGCTGCTGTAGAGTGTCTTTTCTGCGTCTTTCAGCTGGTAGCTGCTGTTGAGGTACGACAGCTTTGCTTTTTTCACGCTTGTGAGGTTCGACTTTTGGTCGAATATAGGAACTGAAACGGAGATGCCGAGCGAGTTGCTCATGTTGGTCTTCACCTGTTTGAAGAATGAGGTCTCAAGTCCGCTGGAGTTGCTTGTTCCTACACTTGCATTGAGGCTGATTGTGGGCAGATAGCCTGCTTTGGCAATGTCGACTGCCAGTGCGCTTGACTCCACGCCGAGCTTGCTGCTTGCTATTTCGGGACGGAGTGTGAGTGCGGTGTTGTAGACGGTCATTCGGTCGGGGATGGTGGCGAGCACTGCTGCATCGGTCACATTGGTTGTTGCCACATTGAAGTCTTCCGGACCTACAATCTCAAGCAACTGCTTCAGCTGGAGCTTGTAGTTCTCCAGTTGTGACTGTGAGTTCACCACGTTGTACTTGTCCTGTGACACCTGGGCTTCCAATTGTGCGAGGTCCACCTTTGCCAGGCTTCCCACTTCCACCATTTCCTTGGCGCGGTCGCGCTGCAGTTCCGAACCTTTCAGTATTTCCTCGTTCACCTTCACTGCTTCGGTTTGGTAGAGAATCTGCACATAGAGTTGTGTGATTTGTTCCTGTATTGAGTTTTCATTTTTTTTCACGTCGAGTTCGGAGATGTCACGTGTCAGCTTGCTCTGCTTGATGTTCTTGGTGTTTCGTCCGCCGTTCCACAGTGTCATGTTGGCATTGAGTCCGTAACTGCCGTTGTAGCTGGTGGTGTTGCGTGTGGTGGTCATCGTACCGTTGGAGAGGTTCACTGTCGACTCGCTGAACGGGCGCCACGACCCATTCTGGTTGGTACTGAACGAGAGGCTTGGGAAGAGCGATGCCTTCGACTGGTTGACATCGAACTGGTTCTGTGCGGTGGTAATTCTGCTTTGCATGATTTGGATGTTGTTCTCCAAAGCATAGTCGATGCATTCCTGCAGAGTCCATGTCCTTTGCGCTAGTACACAAGAGCTTGTCATGCAACCTCCGAGGATGAGTAAGAAGATTTTTTTCATATTTTGTTGTACAAAGTTTTTATGCTTAACTAATCAAACTGTTAATCCCGTTTTCTTGACACTGAAAGTGTCAACCATCCTATTGATGTCTGCAATCTCCATAAGTTTAATCGGTAATTGTGAAAATGTGAATTGTTAACAGTGCGTCGCTTTTTATGTTTATGCTGGTTAAAACGTGACGAAGCTGACTTCAGCTCCATATCTGAAAGAAAAAAAAGCAGCCAGCCTGTAAGCCGGGTTCTGTGACTGGTCGGGCAGACCAGTTGTCTGTCATTTATCTTGATTGAATGTCACCATCCAACTCAACCTTGCGGTTCGCGTTCTACCCTGTAGCTCGGGCGAGCAACCCTCAAGCGCTACTATACATGAACTTACAGCTTCCAAGATGCACAGCCGGCGATGTCTCCATGCCGCTGGTGGGCTCTTGCCCCACCTTCTCACCCTTACCCTTGCGGGCGGTTGTTTTCTTCTGCATTACTCAACCCTCGCGGATTGCTTCTACATTAGGAAGTGGAATGCTCTGTGCTGCCCGGACTTTCCTCTGCCAGCCTCCATGGGGAGAACCGACAGCGACAGACCGTCCGACTGCTTTCAGAGGACAAATTTAGACAAATAAATGTCAGCACACAAGAATCCGCCCACAAAAATGTGCGCATGCGAATGATTATGGGCGCAAATCAACTTTTGATTTTAAGCATTGGCTGATTTGGAGGTGCGAAAATGATAATCTCAAATCGTCAGCCTCAAGAGTATTTCCTTGGGTATCTGAGGAAGATGCACAGGATGACGGCAATGCCCAAAGCCATTGGATAGTAGATGTATTGTATGATGTCCACCGGAGTGATTTTCCCTCCGCTCATGGCTTCGTTGGCAAGTCCGGTGGCAATCAATACCTGGGCACCATAGGGCAGCAGTCCTTGGGTGAAGCACGACACGGTGTCGAGAATGCTGGCAGCCTTCCGGTTGTCGATGTCGAAGCGTGTGGAGATGTCGTGGGCAATGTAGCCTGTGGTGAGAATTGCCACCGTGTTGTTGGCTGTGCAGATGTTCACGAGGCACACCAGTGCCGCAATGCAGTATTCGCCGCCCCGTTTGCCGCTGATTCTCTTTGTGAGTTTCGCTATGATGAAGTCTATGCCTCCGTTGTGCTTTATCATTGCAAGCATGCCGCTGGCAAGCAGAGTCATGATTGTCAGTTCACTCATGCCCATCATGCCTTCGGCTATGCTGCCAAACCAACCGAAGAGGTCGTACTGCCCTTCAGCCATGCCGATGCATCCCGAGAGCAGAATGCCGAGAGTGAGCACAAGCAGCACGTTCATGCCCATCACTGCCGTCACTATTACTATTAGATAAGGTGTAACCTTCAGGAAATCGATTTCCCCGATATTGGTAGGCACTGCCAGGTCTTGTCCCATCACGGCATAAATCACCAGCATGACCATTGCTATCGGGATGACGATGCTTGAGTTCACCTTGAACTTCTCGTTCATCTTGCATTGCTGCGTTTGCGTGGCAACGATGGTTGTGTCGCTGATGAACGACAGGTTGTCGCCAAAGAAAGCACCTCCCACGATGATGCCAACGACGAACGGCACGTTGATGTCCGCCTGGTCGGCAATGCCCACAGCCACTGGTGTCAGCGCTGCGATGGTGCCGACTGATGTGCCGATGGCAAGGGAAATGAAGCAGGCTGCCAGGAATATGCCGGCAAGGATGAGAGAGTGGGGCAGGAAAGTGAGAGTGAGGTTCACCGTGGCATCCACCGCTCCCATGCTCTTGGCTGAAGAGGCAAAGGCTCCTGCAAGGATGAATATCCACAGCATCAGCATCATGTTCTGGCTTCCGGCACTCCGCGAGAACACCTCAATCCTTTCGCCTACACTGCCCTTTGTGATGGCAATGGCATAGACGGAGGAAACGAGGAAGGCAACCGTGATTGGCACCTTGTAGAAATCGCCGATGATGATGCTTGTCACAAGATAAAGGCACAGGAAGAGCATGAGCGGCGACAGCGCCAGCAGTCCTTTTGCCGTGGAAGTCTGCCCTGCAGCAGGTATTTCTTTTTGCATTGGTCTGAATGATTTACAATGGTTCGATGATTCCGAATGGTTCAATGATTTGGGGTGGCGATGATGAATTCCACCGTTGTTTTTCTATCCGTTTAGTCTGTGAATTCCACAAACTGGTGCAAATTTACGAATAAAATGCGTTCAATCACATGGCAAACCACTGTTTTTTGTGAGTTAATTGCCGCTCTTTTTTGCGTGGGTGCACAATTATTCCTAACTTTGCAATCCGTTGACAGTCTGTCCTTCGTCGATTCCAGCGTTAGGGCAGATGAATTCAGAGAAAACCAACAGACTATTATTATACACTTATGGAACACAATCGCCATTACACTGGCTTGAACGATGCACAGGTGAAAGAAAGCAGGGCACGATATGGAGTAAACATACTCACACCGCCCGAGAAAGAACCTCTGTGGAAACAATTCCTTGAGAAATTCACCGACCCCCTCATCATCATACTTCTCATTGCCGGCTTCCTTTCGGTCGGAATCTCCATCTACGAATATTCGGCTCTCGAAAGCGGATGGGAGACATTCTTCGAACCAATCGGCATCTTCGTTGCCATATTCCTCGCAACCGGAATCGCTTTCCTGTTTGAGCGCAAGGCAGACAAGCAGTTTGCCATTCTCAATCAGGTGAACGACGACGAGCCGGTGGAAGTGATACGCAACGGCAATGCAACCACAGTGCCGAGGAAAGACATCGTGGTGGGCGACATTGTGCTCCTTACCACCGGAGCTGAAATACCAGCCGACGGCACCGTACTTGAGTCCGTTGGTCTGCAGGTGGATGAGTCGAGTCTCACTGGTGAGTCCGACCCACGGAAGAAGTCAGCCGACAAGGACGACTCGGAGAAAGATGCCACCTATCCTGCCAACACAGTCCTCCGTGGCACCAAGGTGATGGAAGGACACGGAGTGTTCAGAGTTGACGTGGTGGGTGACAAGACCGAGAACGGCAAGGTGTTTGAAGCAGCACAGATTGACGACAGCGTACACACTCCGCTCAACGAGCAGCTCGACGGTCTTGCAAGTCTCATCTCCAAGATAAGTTATGTGTTCGCTGCCATGATCATTGTAGGACGTTTCCTGGTCTATTTCGGTTGGGCACCAGTCGTGCTTACCCTGGTCATCCCTACAGCCATATTCTTCTATCTCGTAGTAAAGACATTCAGTAAATGGGCATGGAAGGCAAAAGCCATTGCCGTCGTTGCCTATTTCCTCCTGCTCATGGGCATGGTCATCTATTTCTTCAACACCATCACCCCTGAAGCCCATATCTCCCATCTCATAGCCTACACCCTCAACACTCTCATGATTGCAGTCACGCTGATAGTCGTGTCCGTGCCCGAGGGCTTGCCGATGGCAGTGACTCTGAGCCTTGCCTACAGCATGCAGCGTATGCTGAAGACCAACAACCTCGTGCGCAAGATGCACGCTTGTGAAACGATGGGCGCCACCACAGTCATTTGTACCGACAAGACAGGTACACTCACACAAAACCAGATGCGAGTCTTCGATACGAAGTTCTACGGACTTTCCCGCAATGAACTCGACGACAGCCAGGAAACCAAACTCCTTGTTGAAGGAATGGCAGTGAACTCCACTGCAGCTCTCGACCACTCATCGCAGGGCACAGCCAAGGTCATCGGCAACCCAACTGAGGGAGCACTCCTCTTGTGGCTCGACAAGAACGGCATCGACTATCTGCCGCTCAGAGAAAATGCCACACCGCTTGAAGAACTGCCCTTCTCCACACGTCATAAGTTCATGGCAACTGTCGTCAATTCGTCAGCACTTCCAGGCAAGAGGATACTTTATGTCAAGGGGGCGCCCGAAATAGTGATGTCCCATTGCCAGCAGATAACAGGCAACGTGGCACGTACCGATATCGAAGCCCAACTCCTCCAATACCAGAACCAGGCAATGCGCACACTTGGATTCGCTTGTCAGATACTCAACGAAGGCGATGCAGCAATTGAAAACGGCAAACTGACAGCAGAACGACTCACCTTCATGGGAGTAGTTGCCATCAGTGACCCAGTGCGCAAGGAAGTGCCATCCGCTGTACGCGAATGTATCAATGCAGGAATCAACGTGAAGATAGTAACCGGCGACACACCGGCAACAGCCAAGGAAATAGGTAGACAAATCGGATTGTGGACTGACCAGGATACTGATGACAACATCACTACCGGTCCTGAGTTTGCAGAACACACCGACGAGCAGCTCGACCAGTGCGTGCTCCGGCTCAAGATCATTGCACGCGCCCGTCCGATGGACAAGAAACGTCTTGTGGAATCATTGCAGCGACTCGGTCAGGTAGTGGCAGTCACAGGCGACGGCACCAACGATGCTCCTGCTCTCAAGGCAGCCCATGTAGGACTTTCCATGGGTGACGGTACATCGGTGGCAAAAGAAGCCTCCGACATCACCATTGTCGACAACTCATTCAGCAGCATCGGTAAGGCAGTGATGTGGGGACGCTCCCTCTACAAGAACATACAGCGCTTCCTCCTGTTCCAGCTCACAGTGAACGTGGCAGCCTGCTTCATTGTACTCTTCGGAGCTTTCATGGGTACACAAAGTCCGCTCACTGTCACACAGATGTTGTGGGTTAACCTCATTATGGACACCTTTGCAGCCATGGCGCTCTCGTCCCTCCCACCGTCAGAGAGTGTGATGAAGGACAAGCCTCGCAACCGCAATGCATTTATCCTCAACAAGTCGATGTATGAAAACATTCTCGGCGTAGGCGGCTTCTTCTTCCTGCTGTTGCTTGCTTTGCTTTATGTGTTCGAACATTCCGACATCACTCGTCTCACCGATTTGCTCCATGTGAAACTCGGAGCAGCCGACGGGCTGTCGCCATATGAACTCACACTGCTCTTCACCGTCTTTGTCATGACCCACTTCTTCTATCTGTTCTGTGCCCGTGCGTTCGAAACCGGACGCAGTGCCCTCTACTTCAACGACGGAAGCGGTCTGCCCCTCGTAGCAGCCGTAATCCTCATCGGTCAGATAGCCATGATAGAGATTCCTGGGCTTCAGAACTTCTTCAATGTAGTCAGCCTTCGCCTCGAAGACTGGATTATCATCATCGTCGGCTCGTCCTGCGTTCTGTGGGTACGCGAACTTTGGCGACTGCTGAAGAATGCCGTTTCACGGAAACGCTCTTCTGAGTGATTTTAGGTGTGTTGTGTTTTAGGTTTTGGGTTATATGTTAGCCATCCGGACGGGAGCGCCAAATTGCGAGCTGGTTTAGGAGTCAGCTTTCTCCGAAAGCTCGGCGATGACGCTCGAGCTTTGCTCGCATTGTTTGCCTCGCACTGATTCCCGCGCTCGCTTTAACGCTCTCGGAGAGAGCTAGCTCCTATTGCGTTACGTTCGTCTGCTCACGCTTTACTGCTCGAGCTGCGCTCCTATTACATTGCTCCTGATGCAATGCCACGCCTCGAAGAGGCAGCTACAATCAGCCCAGGGCAGAGTTCTGGAGCGAAGCGGAAGAACGGCACCCTGGGAACCAGTCCCAGTGTATCATGTGCGTCCTGTAAGGACAGCTACATAAAGCAATGAGTATGCAGCTGCCCATACAGGGCGCTGATATGTGAATATCATATGTTTACCCAGGGTGTTGCCCTGGGCTAGGTGTAGCTGGGCTTTCAGCCCGACAAGTACTTTGTCGTTCGAACGCTGTTCGAACGTGTTGTGCAGCCCATTTCGGGAATATAAACCCGTCGTCCTTCGTGCCTTTCGCTTACGAGGAAGTTGC
>CAVISR010000017.1:0-36329 GCA_963645405.1 Acutalibacteraceae bacterium | reverse complement strand
GAAGGAAAGGACTTACCATCCGGATGGAGTGAGCGTAAGCGAGCTAGGAGCTAGCCCTCTCCGAGGGCGTTAAAGCGAGCGCGGGAATTAGTGGGCGGCTAGGAGGCGCATTTGCGTCAAATGCACACCAAAGCAATGGTTGTCAGGACGCGTTTCACGGAAACGCTACTCCTACATAGCGAGCTATGCTTGAATACATCCTGCCGTGCGAATGGATTACATCAGAGCAATCACACACAATTAATAGGAAAGGATGATGGTAGATTGGATTCACATTCCCCGTATGATATTGTGAATCCAAATACAGGCCTCTGCAAAGAGGAGAGATGCTAGAATAAACTTGTTCTTAATACGGTTGTTTATCATATTACAGATGCGTGTCGTATAATCTTCTTTCTTATAAATGGAAACACCTATAACAATTGGGAATGCCAATATGAATGCCATTGCAAACAAACAGTTTGGATTAAATGCCAAGGCTTCTATAACGTCACCATGAAAAGCAATTAAGGTGGCACGTGTTACTCCACATCCAGGACAGGGAAGTCCGTATAATAGCCTGGAGGGACAAACGATTATTGCCGTTTCCCCCTCGTCAGCTATGTAGAGCCATAAGCATACGACTGTATATGCTATTATGGCGAGTACTTGAGACTTACTATTAAAGATAAGCCTGAAGTTTGCTGTAGTTTTGTTCTTTGGTTGCATTTGAAATTAAGAACCAATCGATGATAGTCCAAATTCCAACACCACCACAAGTTACCAATTTGCCAACACCCATACCTGTGTCGCCAATGTAGAATCGGTCAACACCATAGCTTCCAAGGAAAATGGACAACAGAAGGGCTGTTGTTGGATTTTTGAACTGAACTATGGAGAGTGCACTCCACTTTGAATCGTCCATAGCGAGCAGTTTCTCGCGAAGGAACTGAACTTTTTGTTCCGGAAGTTTACCTCCGTTTGTCATGATGAACATGTCAACTTTTTGCTGTTCCATAAAATCTAATTTAAAATAGTTGATAACTTATTGTAATTTAACTCTTTAGTTTTCTTCATTACAAGAAACAAGTCTATAAAGTACCATAGCAGCACTATGAGAACACACCATAACATGAATAGCGCCAGAAGCAAGTTGTCTCCACCCATAAAGCCCGACACTGCTACAGTCACTGCAAGAATGACATAGCACAATAACTTCAAACATCCTAAAAGCCAATCACCCAAATAAAAACGATCTGCTCCGACAACACCGCACCCAAGAGCCAACAATAAAGCAATCGTTGGATTACGGAATTGTAAAGTTGAAACTTTGCCCCATTTTTCATCTTCCATTCTCAGCATTCGGTCTCTAATGTGCGCAACCAATGGAGAAGGGAACAATGTCCCTTTCTTCAAAATAAACATGTCTACTTTATCCTGTTCCATATATTCTCTATTATTCAGTATAAATGTACTTACTTTTATTTCGTCCATAAGCAATATGTGGCAATAAGTGTACTTTTGTTCAAGTTCAGTAAGCCCCTAAATGAACTGTTTTTACTCAGTTGCTAACCACAAAACGAATAAACGCAGGCTTTCACTTATGCCCGTCTGTCGTTCCAGGTCGTGACAAATTTTGAATTAATCACGTCAAGAAAGACCAATCGACAAAGCATCAATGACGCTTTTACATTATGTGGTGTCTTCTTCAATTCAGTCTTCACTGGTTTTCACTGGTCTTCGCAGTAACTTTCAGTAAATGCATAGTTAGAAGTGACATGGCAAAGATAATATAAATAATTGAAACGGCACTAACAATGCAAAGAAAAATCACAATTTTCTACAGATTTCCTCGAGAAAGATGCGTAAAACGCATGTAATTTAGATAATTTCCAGAACATTTACTCAACCCATCAATAAAAACCCATGCCCAATGACAATCGCATAAAAAAGGCTGCACCAGCAATTGATGCAGCCTCTGTTGTTTGTTTTCCATTCCGTCATCAGACGTTAAATCAGACGTTCAACTGGGAACGATTGTGCGTATTCTATTTGGATTCCACCGGACTTGTCATTCCTACAATGATACGGTTGCCGCTCTTGAATATCTTCGCAGCCAAGTCCTGAACGTCCTTTGCAGTTATGCTGTTGACGCAATCCTGATAGCCGTCCACATAGTTCTTGTCCTTCACCACCTTATTTATAATGGCAGAGAGCCAGTAGCCGTTGTTCTTGACGCTTTCCTGATAGCTGCGGTTCATGTACTCTTTCACCTTCTGTACATCTTCAGCCTTCGGTCCATTGGCAACCATATCGTCAATTCCCTTCAGGATAATGTCCTCCATATGGGCACGCTTTTCTGGAGCTGTAGGCAACTGCACCTGTATCATGGCGTACTTCTCAGGATACTCAGAGAAACTTGAAGCCACGCCTACGGAGTAAGCGCCACCCTCGTCCTCACGAACGGTTTCCAGATATACCATTTGAAGGATTTGCTTCAAGTAGTCGAGGGTCAGGAGGCTCTTGAGCGATGGCTCCATGTGTTTGTGCCACATGAAGATTTCCACTGCATTTGGAGTTTCCTGCTTCTTCTCAAATACATTTGTGACTGTGCCGTCCTGCAGGCGGAGGTCAATATTCTTGTATGTCTCCTTGCCTTTCTTGACTGGCAGACTTCCGATATATTTCTCAAACAAAGGTTTGGCAGTTTCAATATCGATGTCACCGATGAAGAAGAATGTGAAGTCGCCTGCATTGGCAAAACGCTCCTTATAGATCTGAATCATCTTGTCATAGTCGAGCTTGTCGAGGTCCTCTGGTTTGGTGCGCATCATCATATAGTTGTTGTTGTATGCCACACGGCGAAGAGTATCACCAAGAGCTGTCTGTGGGTCAAGCTCTGCATTCTCGAGGCTTGACTTGGTGCGGGCAATGGTTGAGTTGAATACTTCCTGGTCTTTGCGCGGAGAAGTGTAAGCAAGATATGTGAGCTGGAGCATTGACTCCAAATCCTTTGTCACACAACTGCCCGACATGCTCTCGTCGCGTGTACCGATTGACGGATTTATGCTTGCACGTATGCCAGCCATCTTCTTGCTGAGGTCGATGGCAGAGAAATTGCCCCAACCGCCTATAGACACAACATCTGCATTTGAAACGTTCAGGTAGTCGTCCTTGCTGTAAAGTGATGAACCGCCCCAGCTGTAGGCGTTCATTGAGATTGAGTTAGGCGTGAAGTCGGTCTTGCGCACATAGATATTGATGCCGTTCTTGAGTGTCAGGTGAGTGAACTCGAAGTCAGCCTTCTCTTCCTTCACAACCTTGCTTCCTTTCAGTTTGCTTGCATCAAGAATCGGTTCGCTTGACACCTCTTCCTTGTATGCCTCGATTTCTTCGCTTTCCACTTCCTTGAGAATGGCAAGAACCTCTTCCTCTGTTGGGATAACTATACCGTCCTTCTGTGGCAGCATACCATAGATAACCGGAGCAACTGTTGCGCGCTGCTGGGCAATCTGGGTGAGGCTGCTGTTGATTACATCCACTGTTATGAGGTCGGCAACCTGGGTCATGTTCTGGTATTCCCATTCAATGCCAGGTGCAGCAACATTGTCGAGGAAGTGACGCACATATTCATTGACATAGTTCTTGTTAGGTGTCTTTTCACGTTTCTCATACATATTGTCAAGACTAGACTTGTAAGACTGCTTGTAGCGCTCGTATTCACTCAGGGAGAAACCGAAACGCTCTGCACGCAGCATCTCACGATAGACAGCCTTGATGGCATCCTTATAGGCATTGTCCTTGAACTCTACAGTAAATGCAGACGAAGACATCGCATTTGTTATCAGATAATCGCTGTTGAAACTGATGCTTGCACCACGGAAAGGAGGATTCTCCTGCAACATAATCTCGCTCAGACGTGTTGAAATCATTCCTTCGATAGCATCGCTCAGATAGTTCTGGATGTAGTACAATGATGTGTTTCTCAATTCACGAGTCATTCCATCGTGTTTCCATGCGAAAACCATGTTTGAACTTTCCTGCTCTTTGTCGGTCTGCACGGTGAAGATTGGCTTGTCGTTGGTAGCAACTGTGTAATACTCACGTACGGCTGCATCTGCCGGTGCAGGCTTGATGTCGGAGAACATGGTCTTGATTTTAGCCTCAACCTGGTCGACATTGACATCACCCACAACGATAACTGCCTGCAAATCGGGACGATACCACTTGCGGTAGTACTTGCGGATTGCGTCATAAGGGAAGTTCATCACGATGTCCATTGTTCCGATTGGCATACGGTGAGCATAGCGGCTTCCTTCGAAGAGGATTGGCAAAGCCTTCTCAATCATACGCTGGGAAGCACTGCTGCGCATACGCCATTCCTCATTGATGACTCCACGCTCCTTGTCGATTTCATCGTCCTCGAGCAACAAGTCATGGCTCCAATCGTGAAGAATGAGGAGGCATGAATCTACCGCCTGTGGATTGGTGATTACAGGCACATTGTCGATGTTGTAGACGGTTTCATCGAAGCTTGTGTAAGCATTCAGGTCCTGACCGAACTTCACACCGATTGATTCGAGATAGGTCTTCAGTGTGTTGCCGGGAAAATGCGTTGTTCCGTTGAAGCACATGTGCTCAAGGAAGTGGGCAAGACCACGCTGGTCGTCCTCCTCCTGCATAGAACCAACCTTCTGCGCGATATAGAAGTTGGCACGCTGCTCCGGCCATTCGTTGTGTCGGATGTAATAGGTCAAGCCATTGTCAAGCTTACCCATTCTGACAGCAGAATCCAACGGCAGTTGCTGAATCTGCGGTGTTTGGGCATTGACCATAAGCACTGTCAGTATCAGTGCTATTGACATGAAAATCCTTTTCATTACTATTATATTTAAAGTTAAAATTATTTCTTGTTGTCGAGTGCATGCTTCGGATAGTCGACCGTGAAGTGAAGTCCACGGCTTTCCTTTCTCTCCAATGCCTGACGTGTGATGAGATAGCCCACATTTATCATGTTGCGCAACTCACAGATGTCACGAGTAGGTTTCACACGCTTGAAGAGGTGTTCCGTCTCTTCATACAACAGGTCGAGACGTTCCCAAGCACGATGGAGTCGCAGATCGCTGCGCACGATTCCAACGTAGGTTGACATGATTTGTCCCACTTCCTTCACGTCTTGGGCAATCAACACCTTCTCTTCGTTGGTCATCGTTCCCTCATCGTTCCATTCTGGGACTTTCTCGTTGAATTCGTAGTTGTCGATTACTTCGAGAGAATGCTTTGCAGCTTTGTCAGCATAGACAACAGCCTCTATCAAAGAGTTGCTTGCCAAACGGTTGCCGCCATGCAGTCCTGTGCAAGAACATTCGCCTAAAGCATAAAGGCGCTGGATGCTGGATTGTCCGTCGAGGTCAACCTTTATTCCACCGCACATGTAGTGTGCACTTGGACAAACCGGGATGTATTCTTTCGTAATGTCGATGCCGATAGAAAGGCACTTTGCATAGATGTTCGGGAAATGATGCTTGGTTTCTTCCGGGTCTTTGTGAGTAACATCAAGACACACATGGTCGAGTCCATGAATCTTCATTTCCTTGTCTATTGCGCGAGCCACGATATCACGAGGTGCAAGCGACAGGCGCTCATCATATTTCTGCATGAATTCCTCTCCGTTAGGCAATCGCAAGATGCCTCCGTAACCACGCATTGCCTCGGTAATGAGGTAAGCAGGATGGGTTTCTCTCGGATTGAACAACACTGTCGGGTGGAACTGCACGAACTCCATATCCTTCACCTTACCTTTGGCACGGTAAACCATTGCAATACCGTCGCCCGTTGCTATGTTGGGGTTTGAAGTTGTGGCATAGATTGCACCTGTACCTCCTGTTGCCATGATTGTGACTTTTGCAAGATAGGTGTCGACCTTTCCTGTTTCCGGATTCAAGATATATGCACCATAGCACTCGATGTCGGGTGTACGGCGTGTGACTCTTATCCCAAGATGATGTTGGGTAATGATCTCCACAGCGAAGTGATGTTCCAGAATCTCGATGTCCGGATTGTTGCGGACAGCTTCCATCAGTCCACGCTGTATCTCAGCGCCAGTGTCATCGGCATGGTGCAGGATTCGGAAGTCAGAGTGTCCGCCTTCTTTGTGCAGGTCGTATGTTCCATCCTCTTTCTTGTCGAAGTTGACACCCCATTGCACCAACTCCTTGATACCATCGGGAGCATTGAGGACTACTTGCTTCACTGCCTCGGGGTCACTTATGTAGTCACCGGCAACCATCGTGTCGTGGATGTGTTTGTCGAAGTTGTCGACCAACAGGTTAGTGACCGACGCAATGCCACCCTGTGCCTTTGCTGTGTTGGCTTCTTCAAGGGTTGTTTTGCACACAATGGCGATTTTTCCTTTATGTGCTCTTGCCACCTTAAGAGCATAACTCATTCCAGCCACGCCAGAACCGATAATGAGAAAATCAAATTTACGAGTCATTGTAGTTATGATTTAGAATGTATAAGCCGCACCAAACAGGAAACTCATCTTTGGTGTGCCATACATTGTGTATTGGTCATATTTTCTATTAAGCAGATTGTCGCCCTTTGCATAAAGCGTCAAACGGCAAGGGAAGGTGTAACTGACTGTTGCTCCCAAGTCAATTGTGTTTGGACGCTCATACAGACTGTCATAGTGTTTGAAAGACTGGAAGAGCAGATTCACTCCCATCGAGAGTTCTTCCACCGGACGTATCTCTATCTTGGATGAAGCAGAAATTACCGGACGCCATGATTCCACCTTGTCGTAGTTTTTTGTTTCGGCGCCCGCTGCATCTTGCGTCCATTCATAGTCGCTCGACCAGGAGTTGTATTCGCCGTTTATCTTTGCTATGATTATGTTCTTGTAGTTGAAATCAATATCCAGCGCTCCATACAGTCGTTTGCCGTCCTCGAATATAATCGGAGAGTAAAGCAACGGAGCATTGTCGGACTTCATCATGAAACTGGCTATCTCTGCACGGCGCTCCGATAGTTCGTAGCCAGCACTGATGCCAACGGAGAGACATTCGAATGGTTTGGTTCTGATTCCACCGCGAGCACGCAACTGGTCGAACTGTGGACGGACCTTGGTGTTGAAGTCATTGAGAGTCCAATAAGGGGTCATCTGACTTAGTCTGCTAAAAGAGTTATAGACTGTCCCTCCATTTGCAATCGCATAGAGTTCGATTTGTGGGGAAAAATGGATGGTGACATCTACATCCGGAGCAATCTCTTTCTCTGTGTTGATGTACGCACCAAGCTTCATGTCGAGCAGTTCGTTGCTGTAATAGATATGGGGCAAGAAATCAAACTGGTTATAACCGTCCATGGCCTTTATTCCGTAGCTAGTGTTGTCCACATTCAGCCGGACATCAAAAGCAAGGTGATTGTTCACCTTATATCCTGGAATGATGAAACCGTTCAACAGGATTTCAGTGTATTCATCGGCAGCATTTGTCGCGTATTTCTGTTGGAAAGAGGAAACGGAGGCTTCTGCTCCAATGAAGAAATTGCCAAACGAGATGGGTGTCAGCTTCACTGCTGCATCAAAAAGCTCGTTGTGCTGCTTGTCGGTCTTGGTGCTTGAGGCTGTACCATAATAGGATGGCTGGTAGTTAAACACATCCGTGCCATAACTTGCATTGATAATCAACGATGAAAGCGAGTTGATGTGGTGCTCATAGTCTGCTCTGAAGCGGTTGGTAAAGAACCGGCTGCTCCATGAGTCTGTTTCATAAACCCGGTCTACATCGCCTTTGTGTCCTCTTGTCGAGACGTCTACGTTCAACTTGTCGTTGTCGGTAAAGTCGAAACCATAAGCAAGCCTTCCCATGGAGTTGCTGTTGGTGCCATAGCCAAGGGCAATGAATCCTTTCTTGTCGCTACGGATAAGCTGTTTGTTCTGCGCTGCCCACATCGGCTGAAACGTGTAGTTGTTGGTCGGGATTGCCGTTGTAGTGTAGTTTACTATATAATGACTTGTCTTTGTCTCTTCTATTTCCGGAAGTGTATTTATCTTGTCAGCATCCTTTACGGTTGGTTGATAGTCGTTTTCCACCTCAACCACATTGTCCGTCTGTGCCGATGCACCGAGGACAAAGGCTGCGCTTAGGAAGCTAAATACTATGCTGTGTCTGTTCGCCATATATCGTATAGGGGTTTTAGTCTGTTCCGTTTTATTTCTGTCTTTCTCGTATAACCTTACTTCAGCCTCTCACGTATCATCTTGTTGATTTCATCGTTCTCGCTGTAGTTGCTCTTCAACGACAAAAGATATTCGCGGGCTTCCACCTGGCGGTCTGTCTTCATGTAGACATCCGACAGCAGGATGAAGGCGCGTGCCAACCAGTATTGGTGTGTGGTGCCCGATTCAATGAATTTCTGCAGAATCTGCTCAGATGCCTGATACTGATTGGTGTCGTATGCATATTGTGCCAAGAGCACGTTGGCTTGTGCTCCATAGACTGTCTGGTCATCATTGGAGAGTTCCTGCAGGTCTTTTATTCCTTCTGCAGTTTTCTCCGTTGCCATCAAGCTCTGCGCACGATAGAGCAGGGCTTCAGCCACAATTGCCTGTGATGCCTTGACATTTTGTATTATCCGAGTTGCCACGTCTATGGTTGTGTCGTATTGTTTTGCTGCAAAAGCACTTCTCAGACTTCCTTCAAGGGCTGTCACCTGGACATCGGCAGACTGGGTCTGCTGGCTGAGCTGTGTGTAGTATTGGTATGCCTTGTCGTAGTTGCCGCTGTTCATCGACAGTGTTGCAGCATCGTTCAGCATTTGGTCGAGTTCTTCGTTGCTCAGTCCCTTGCCTGCTTTCTGTGCAAGTTCTGCATACTCACCGATTTTGTCCATCGATGTGTAGATGTCCTTCACATTTGCCAAAGCAGTCTGTGCCTCGATTGTGTTAGGGTATGAGTTTATGACCTGAGTGTAAGCAGCAAGTGCTTCCTCTTTCATTCCTGCCTCCTGATAAATCATTGCCATCTCGTTGCCTGCGCTTCGTGCTTTCTGACTCTGAGGATATTTGTTGATTACGTTGGCAAAAGTCTGAAGCGCCTCGTTCTTGGCTCCGCTTTGCACATAAGCACGTCCTTGCTCATAGAGGGCATCTGCTCCATATTGCGAACCGACATATTCTGTTCCCATCTGGTTGAGCAGTTCCACTTTCTTTGAATAGTTGCCCTTCAGTCCTTCGATGAATGCCTGCTGATAGATTGAGTAGTCACCCACCTTCCGGTCGGTGTCTATTGCTCTCTGATAGGTTGCATAAGCCTCATCATACTGCCGCTCGGTGAACTGGCAATCGGCAAGTCTGTTCAAGGCATCGGCTTTCACAGTGGCATTCTTCGAAGATTGTCCGCTGCTTACAAACCGGTTGAAGTAAGTTGCTGCCAGATTGTATTTCGACTGCTTGAACAATGAATATCCGAGTGAATAGAGTGCTTGTCCGTAGTTGTCGCTGCTTTTTGATGCTGTCTTGACGTACTTCGACAAGTCGGTCTCGGCTTGTGCATACTTGCCCTGGCGATATTCGGATTCTCCTTTCAGATAGACAGCTTCCTTTGACCCGAGGTTTATGGCTTGTGCCATGTAAGAATCGGATTTCGTGTAGTTGCCTGAGATGAACTCCTGCACACCGAGGTTGTACAGCACTTTCTGCTTGGCTTGTTTGATTTCTGCGCTTGGGTTCTTTATCTTGTTGATTGACTCAAGGGCTGCAGGATAGTTCTTGGTTGTGAAATAAACTTCCGACAGGTGCTTGCTTACGCTTGACGCATACTGGGAATTGGGGAATTGGTTGAGGAAACGCTCGAACACATTTACGGATTCACCGAAGCCCATGGTGTTGCCTTCATGGAGTGTAAGTGCATAATTGTAAAGGGCTTCTTCCTGCAGTTTGCTGTTTGCATCCATCTCCGATGCTTGCTGGAATGCAATCTGTGCCTGCTTCTTGTTCTGGCTGTAGACATAGCAGATACCGGCATTCAGCCATGCGTTCTGTGCCATTTCATCGGTTGCCGTTGATGCGCTGCTGCTCAATATCGGTGCAGCCTTTGCATATTCCTGAATACTGAAGTAACTCATTCCAAGCTTGTAGAGAGCAGTACGGCGTGACTGTTCCACATTGTAAGTGTACTGGCTTAATGCTTCTATTGCTTTGGTGTAGCTTTTCTGGTCGTAATATGCTTCGCCTCTGATTCTGTGGATTTCATCCGCATATTTTGGGTCAATGGGTGACTTCTGAGTAATGAGGGTCGGCAACTGGTTGTTGAGCAATGAGAGCGACTTCTGCGGACTGCCGGTGTGAAGGTAGCAATCTGCTAGATAGACTGTGGCACTCTGCTCGTAATCACTGTCGTGGCTCACAATCTGGAAATCCCTTATGGCATCAGCATAGTTCCCGTTGACGTATTTCACATAGCCGGAATAATAGACCATGTCCATCTGGTGGGTCTTACAATCCTGGAGCGATTGCAGAATTGCCTCTGCCTCAACATAATTTTCTTGATTGATATTGGCGATGGCTTCGCAGACAAGTGTCTCTTCGCATTCACGGTCGCCCATGTCCTGAATCTGGCTTTCATGGGACTTGTAGACGTACAATGCCTCAGAATACTCTCCGTCCCTTACCAGCAGGTTGGCACGCAACAGCGACAGACGGCTTGAGTAGATGGATTGCGGATTGGTTTTGAGCCATTTCTGTATTCTGTCCTTTGTTCCCGGTTTGTTGAGGAAATAGTCGCAGACGAGTGACTGCTCCTCTGCCCACAACCGTTCATTCCATGGAATTTGATTCGTTCCAAGAAATGTCTTGAGCGACTGACTGGCAGCATAGTAGTGTCCGTCTTCCATCAACTGAGTCGCTTCCTCACACTGCAAAGAGTTTCTGCCCTCAGGAGTAAACCGCTGTGCCGAAACATTCAGGCACAGGGATGAGTTCAGAATGAACAGAGCCAATATTTTATTTCTCATGCGCATATATTTCTACTAGATAACATGCAAAAATACGTATAATAAATGAAACCAACAACTTAAACGATAAAATTCTTTGTTTTTCCAACAAGATATTATATGTTGTTAGTGAAAATGCTAAACTGTCAGTTTCTGATAAGACGGTATCTTGCTCCTCCCAAAAGCATCACAATACCCTTGAGTTCGAGTTCATAAAGGCAACTGCTGACAACGCTGAACCCATAGCCGGTCTCTACGATTATTTGGTTAATCTGCTTGCTTTCGCAGTCTTTCAGCGAATCTACAATCTTGCTCTCTTCCTCGGTCAATACGGGGAACAGTTCTTGCTGTGTGTCGACGATTTCATCGGAGTTTTCCGTGTTCCATCCCATCGCTTTCAGAAAGTCGTCGGTAGATTGTAGCATGGTTGCTTTATTTCTGCTAATCAACTTATTGCAGCCCTCGCTATATTCATCGTATATACGTCCGGGAAAGGCAAACACATCGCGGTTGTAGGATGTTGCCAGTTCGGCTGTGATAAGCGAGCCTCCATGCGAAGCGCTCTCCACAACAATCGTTGCATCTGCCATTCCTGCCACGATGCGGTTTCTCTTCACAAAGTTGATTTTATCGGGAGTTGTTCCACAAGGATATTCAGTCAAGAGTCCTCCATTTCCCACCATCTGCGAGGCTGTCTGACGGTGTGCTGAAGGATAAATCCGGTCGAGTCCGTGTGCCAACACGCCAACTGTTGCTATTTGCTGTGCCAATGCTTCACGGTGTGAATGGATGTCGATACCGTAAGCAAGTCCGCTGACGATGAGAACATCGGGCAACTTGCGCTGCAGGTCGGCAATGAATGTATGGCAAATATCCTTGCCATATTGCGTGCAGCGCCGGGTGCCAATCATGTTGATGACGTGCTTTCTATTGAGGTCTGCATTGCCGCAATAAAAAAGGATGACTGGTGCATCGTTGCACTCCACCATGCGTTGCGGATAACGCGGGTCGTTCATGCAGAGCGGAGTTATGTGCTTGTCGGCAATGAGCTTGAGTTCTTTCTCTGCCAATCTGAATGCTTCCTTGTTGTCTGACAGCAGTTTACCGAGTTGCGGATTGGCATCGGGTATGATTTCCTGCAGGTGGTCCTTGTGTTCGAAGACGGCAGTTGCACTGCCTGCCTCTTCGTACAGCCGCTTGCCTATCACCAGTCCTATGTGTGGAATGTTGGTGAGGGCGATGGAATAGAACACTTCCTGCTCGTCCATAGTCGAAAGTGTTAGAGCAAGTCGATATTGCTGAGTTTACCGTCCACTACGCACACTGTATCCACAACACCTTTCACCGACAGCTTCATGTCGGACAGGCGGTAGATGTCCTGCCGGAAGATGTATTTGAATCCATCGTGCACGTATCCGGTTTTTACCACGAACTCATCGCCGCTCTTCAACGGACATTTGAACCGCATGGTTATGCCCGAAACCACGGCATCAATTCCTTTCTCGTGCAACTCTGCGAAGCTGATGTGCCTTGACAACAGGAACTCGTGGCGTGCATGCTCAAGATAGTGCTGATAGTTTGCATTGTTCACAATCCCCTGAAGGTCACACTCATAGTCGCGGACTTTCATGGTTGTTGCGTGCACATATTTATTCATATCCATATCTTCATTTTCTCCTTTCCAGTGTGTGTATAAATATTGTTTGTCCTACGGATTTCTGCCCTTATTTTTGTACAGATAGCGCCTCGTTTTTACAAGTAATACTTGTTTTTTTGCACTGATAATGCTTAGTTCTGCATTGATAATGCTTGATTTTTACAAGTAACGCTTGATTTCTGCACAGACAATGCCTGATTATTTGTACAGGTAGCGCTTGATGTTTTTCTTCGGAGTCTTTTCAAACTCTTCCGACCTGACTTCAAAGCTGCTGAGCTGCGCAAATTTCGGGAGAAGTTCATTCACCGTGTGGCGTGAACTCTCAAACACATACTGCAACTGATGGGGCTGTATCTTGTTCTTCTCCAGTGTGGAACCGTTCACATAGACCAATGCCACGAATTTCTGGTCTCTCTGCACCAGCACGCACTCGTCGGCAATGGTGTTACTGAGAACCACATCCTCAATCTCTTCCGGATAGACATTCTGTCCGTTGGCACCCAGGAGCATGTTCTTCTTGCGTCCACGGATGAAGATGAAGCCTTCTTCGTCGATTGTCACAAGGTCGCCCGTATGCAACCATCCGTCTTTCTCCATCACCTCAGCCGTGGCCTCCTCGTTCTTGTAGTAGCCGGTCATCACGTTGGTGCCCCTCACAAGCAGTTCACCTGCTATGTGCTGTGGGTCTTTGCTTGCCACCTTCACCTCCATACGGTCTACTGCCTTTCCGCACGAACCAACCTTGCTGTACTTGAAGCCCACATAACTGATGAGCGGTGCACATTCGGTCATGCCATAACCCGTGGTACATGGGAACTTTATTCTGTGGAGGAATGTGTCCACATCCCTGTTCACTGCAGCGCCTCCAAATATCATTTCCTGGAATCTGCCTCCAAATACATTTATCAGTCGCTCGTTTATCTTTTTGTAGACCAATTCCTTGACGAGAGGGATGGACAGCAGGAACTTCATCTTCGGAGTCTTCAGTTGCGGGAACACCATTCCCTGGATGATTTTCTCTACGATGAGCGGCACTGTCACTACCATGAACGGATGTACGTCGGCAAATGCCTTGAGCAATACCTGCGGACTCGGTATTCGGGTGAGCAGATATATCGGACGTCCCGTTGACATCGGATAGAGGAACTCAATGGAGAATCCGTACATGTGTGCCATCGGAAGTATCGACATGAACTGGTCGGTTTTTTCCGGAGTTGGAAGTGTGTCCAGACAGAACACCACGTTCGACCAGAAAGTGCGGTAGGGCAACATCACGCCCTTCGGATTGCCCGTAGAACCCGACGTATAGCTGATGAGAGCCAGCTCTTCAAGGTCTATCTCCGGGAAGTTCACGTCTTCCGCCTTGACTCCTTCCGGATAGAGTTTCGCAAACTCGGCATCAACCTGCTTGAACACTTTCGTGAGTTCGGTTTCGCGGTTCTCGCTCTCCGCAAACGGACGGAAGGTGGTGATATTTATCAGTTTGTCCTTGTCGATGGTGCTTGCACGCTCATACACGCTGGCATTCGTTATCAGCAACTTCGATTCTGAATGCTTCGTCAGATTCTCGATTTGGTCGATATGGAAATCTGCAAGCAGCGGCACGCTGACTGCGCCATAAGTGAATATGCTGAGGAAGATAACAGCCCAGTTTGCACTGTTCTTGTCGCATATTGCGACTTTGTCGCCCGGTTTGATACCATAGAGCTCAAACATCAAGTGGTATTTCTTTATTGTCTCAAATACGTCCTTATGTGTATAGGCGATGTCTGTGCCGTAGTCGGCAAATGCCAATGTGTCCCACTCTCTTTTGAACATTGAGTTGATATGAGCCATCATCGGCTTTTCGTTCAGATTAGTCGTCATAATAACTTTTTATTCGGGTTTAATGATTGTCTGTCTGTAGTCAAAAACTGCGTAACTGCGCTCGTTTTGTGCAAAATTAGGGGTTTTATTTCATACCGACATCAATTGAAGTGGAAAATGTCGGATAAGCCGTACTTTTTTCACATAGTGCTTTGTTTTGCGCACTCAACATTACACCTGCCGTCAGTTTCTGCCGTCAAAGCCCAGCCCTGACTTTATCGGAATCTGTTTTCATATTTGCTTAAATTTAATTAGGTATCGCGCATGCGAGAGCATTGATTGCAGTCAATTATTCGTTTATCGCTCCAAAAAATGAATGTGTTTTGTTTCACTCTCAGAGATTTGTTGTAATTTTGCGTTGAAATAATCTTAGAACTAGACACAAAATGAATTTTCCATTACAAAATCCGCAGAACGACGGTGGAATGAACGACCGTATCAAGCGTCTGCACCAGCAGAGTCTGGAAACTCCAGCCACCCTGACCATCGAAAGGGCTCTTATCGAGACCGAATTCTATAAAGAAAACGAAGGCAAATGGCCTATCGCTGTACTCCGTGCGAAGAATTTCTATGAAATCTGCAAGAAGAAAACAATCTACATCGGCGACGATGAACTGATTGTGGGCGAGCGCGGTCCAAAAATCAAGGCTGTGCCTACATTCCCCGAGCTCACTTGCCACTCAGTGGAAGACCTTCACGTGCTCGACACACGCGAACTCCAGCCTTACCACATCAGCCAGGAAGACATCGACACCTATGCCAAGGAAGTCATTCCTTTCTGGAAGGGCAAGACACAGCGCGAGCGCATATTCAACCACGTAAGCCCTGAATGGAACGAAGCCTACAAGGCAGGTGTGTTCACCGAATTCATGGAACAGCGCGCTGCCGGACATACAGCCATGGACGGCAAGATGTATCACACCGGACTTCTCGACCTCAAGGAAAGGATTGAGAAGAACATCAGCGAACTCGACTACATCAACGACCCGTTGGCAACCGACAAGCAGCAGGAACTTGAGGCAATGGCAATCTCATGCGATGCTGCCATTCTCTTCGCAGAGCGCCATGCAAAGCTGGCTGAGGAGAAAGCCGCACAGTGCACCGACCCGAAGCGTAAGGCTGAACTGGAGAAGATTGCAGACGTGTGCCACTGGGTACCGGCACATGCACCGCGCGACATGTGGGAAGCAATCCAGATGTACTGGTTCGTACACCTCGGCACAGTCACCGAACTCAACGGATGGGACAGCATGAACCCGGGACACATCGACCAGCACCTCTTCCCGTTCTATCAGAAAGGCATCGAAGAAGGCACACTCACACGCGATCAGGCAAAGGAACTCATCAGCTGCCTCTGGATAAAGTTCAACAACCAGCCGGCACCTCCAAAAGTCGGCATCACAGCCCTCGAGTCGGGCACATACAACGACTTCACCAACATCAATATCGGTGGAATCACACGCGACGGCAAAGACGGTTCGAACGAACTCTCCTACATCATACTTGAAGTGCAGGAAGAACTCCACGAGCTGCAGCCCGGACTTTCCATCCACATCAGCAAGGTGACACCCGACAAGTTCCTGTTGGCTGGATGCAAGCTCATCCGCCAGGGATTCGGCTATCCGTCAGTGTTCAACCCCGATGTCTACACCCAGGAACTCGTAAACCAGGGCAAGACCCGAGAAGACGCCAACGAAGGCGGTTGCTCGGGCTGTATCGAGGTGGGAGCATTCGGAAAAGAAGCCTATCTGCTCACCGGATATCTCAACACGCCGAAAATTCTCGAGATCACACTCCACAACGGTGTCGACCCTATGACAGGCAAGAAGATTGGTCTGGAAACAGGAGACCCATGCAAATTCACTTCATTCGAACAGATCTATGAGGCATGGCACAAGCAGATGATTTATTTCGTCAACCTCAAGCTGTCGGTCAACAACTACATCGAGCGCATGTTCTCGCTCTACGCACCAGCCACATTCCTCAGCCTCTTCATCGACGACTGCATCAAGAACGGCAAGGACTACTACAGCGGCGGCGCACGCTACAACACCACATACATCCAGTGCACAGGTCTTGGTACAACCACCGACTGCTTCACCACACTCAAGAAGCACGTCTTCGAAGACCACCGCTACTCAATGGACGAACTGCTGAAAGTAGTTGACGGAAACTTCGACGGAAACGAGAAGATTCGCCAGTACATCGTCAACCACACACCGTTCTTCGGCAACGACGATGAATATGCCGACACCATCGCAGTGCGCATCTACAACGACCTGCTGGCAGCCATCGTGGGACATCCAAACACCCGTGGCGGCAAGACCCAGCTCAACATGCTCAGCACCACCTGCCACAACTATTTCGGCAGTGTCTGCAAGGCCAGCGTCAACGGACGTTTCGCACATTTCGCAATATCCGACGGAACATCACCTGCACACGGAGCCGACACCAACGGACCTACATCAGTCATCAAGTCGCTCGGCAAACTCGACCAGACCAAGAGCGGCGGCACACTGCTCAACGTGCGCTTCGTGCCAAACCTCCTGAAGAGAGACGAAGACCTGAAGAAACTCGCGAGCCTCATCCGTACCTACTTCTCACTGGGAGGCCACCACATCCAGTTCAATATCGTCGACACCGACACCCTTCACGATGCACAGGAGCACCCAGACTGCTACAAAGACCTGCTCGTGCGTGTAGCCGGCTACAGTGACTATTTCAACGATATGACCGAGCAACTCCAGAACGAAATCATCGCACGTACAGAGAACGACGAATTCTGATATATTTACAACAAAGACATGGCACTTATATTTGATATCAAGCGCTTTGCAATAAATGATGGTCCTGGAATAAGGACCACCATTTTTCTTAAGGGATGCCCACTCAGGTGTGTCTGGTGCCACAATCCGGAAGGACTTGAAGACCGTCCCCAGAGAATGTACACAAAGAAAAAGTGTATAGGTTGCCAAAGCTGCGTGGAGGTGTGTCCGCAAGGCGCTCTCAAGCTCACTCCTGACGGCATCAAAGCCGACGAAACCAAATGCATTCTCTGCAGGAAATGTGCGGAGGAATGCCCTACACTGGCAATGAAGTTCGGAGGCGAGGAATGGAAGATGGATGACCTCATGGCAGTCATCGAGAAAGAACGCAAAGTGATGGAAGACAGCGGCGGCGGAGTGACCCTCTGCGGCGGCGAACCCCTCATGCATCCGCAATACCTGCTCGAAGTGCTCCGCGAACTCGGCAAGCGCCAGTTCCACCGCACAGTCGACACCACACTCTTCGCATCGCCAGCCGTGGTGAAGGAAGTGGCAGAAAACTGCGAACTCTTCCTCGTCGACCTCAAACTGATGGATTCAGCCAAGCACAAGTTCTACACCCGAGTGCCCAACGAACAGATTCATGAGAACATACGCATGATTGACGATATGCACCACGACTTCTTCATCCGCATTCCGCTCATCGAAGGAGTAAATGCCGATGCCGAAAACATCGAGGCATCAGCCAAGTTCCTTGCATCGCTCAAGAACTGGCAGCGGAAAACAGTCAACCTGCTCATGTATCACGACATAGGGAAAGGCAAGCACGAGAAACTCGACACAGTCTACAATCCCGACCATCTCAACATGTCGACACCGACAGAGGAAACCCAGCAACGCTGCATCGCACAATTCGCCAAATACGGCATCACAGCAACCATAGGCGGATGAGCAACACAGACCCGATAATCCAACTGCAGGACCTTTCCACCGGCTACAAGGTGAAAGGCAAGGACAAGGTGGTGAGCAGCCATCTCAATGCTGCATTGGCTCCGGGCACAGTCACCTGCCTCATCGGACCCAACGGCACAGGCAAGTCAACCCTTCTGCGCACCGTTGCCGGATTCCAGTCTGCCCTGGGCGGACAAGTGATGCTCTACGGAAAGCCCGTCGGACAATACACCAACGAAGAACTGGCGAAACTCATCAGCATAGTTCTCACCAACAACTCCCACATCCGAAACCTCACCACCTACGAAGTCATAGGTATGGGCAGAAGCCCATACACCGACTTCTGGGGGCGGTTGGGTGCCGACGACAAGAAGATTGTCGAGGACTGCATAAAGCTCGTGGGAGTGGAGAAAGTGGTACACCAGGCGTTCCAAACCCTTAGCGACGGAGAGCGGCAGAAAGCAATGATAGCAAAGGCTGTGGCGCAGCAGACACCAGTCATCCTGCTCGACGAACCCACTGCCTTCCTCTACTATCCCAACAAGGTGGGCGTGATGACCATGCTACGGCGCTTTGCACACGAGATGGGCAAGACCATCCTCCTGTCCATCCACGACATCGACCTTGCCCTGCAGACAGCCGACAACATCTGGCTTCTGAAAGAAACAGGTGAACTCATCGACGGCACACCCGGACAACTGTGCAATGACGGCAACATAGAGCGCGAAATAGTGAACGACAACATCCGTTTCGACCGACAGCGCCGAACCTTCACCATTCAGCTCCAGCAATGAAAAGGAGGAAGCTGACATAGCAAGGCAAGCGACAGACACGGTAAGGCTGACGATAATCCTTACTAAGCAAAACACAGCCTGGAGAAGAAGCTCACATAGCAAAAGAAAGAGGCAAACCAGCCTTGAAAAGAGGCAAAACTGGCGGTTTTCTGGCAAAAAGTCGTTTGGTAAGATTTGTTTAAAGCATTATGCATCAGCCACTTAACCAAATACCAGTTAACAGTTGTCTTATAGAGGGAAAACAAAAGCCGTTGACTATAAGTCACTTAACAGATTAACAGTTAACAGTTAGTTTTCCCAGGCAGAAAAATAACGGCACATTTTGGGGGTCGCGGTTTTTGCCCTCATCATGCCTGCTGCATCAATATCCAAACGAGCTGCATTGTGCCCTCATCACTCCTGCCGCATCAATACCTGAACGAGCTGCCTCCCATGAATTCGCGCAGCAGGGAGACTGGCGGAGTGAGGGAGATGTCGTCAATCGGAAGGAACTGCAGCAGGAGACGGCGCAAGCGGTCGGACACTGCATACTGGGGCTGGTCGGAATTGATTTCGGCAAGAACCGGCAACACCATGTTGCGCAGAACTGCCATCTCATAGAAGGTGGCACTGTTGAATTCCACGTCGGCATACTGCTGGAACGGGAAAACCCACTTGTCTTCGCCTGCACGCACGCTAGGCCAACGGGCGATGGTGTCCTGGGGCGATGCTCCACGATAGCGGAAGTCGCGCAAAATGCGGCGTATCAGACGGCTGTCGGTACGGCTTATCTGATGGTCGTCGTCCACAAGGATTGGGGCAAGTACTGAAGCATAGATCTTGAACTTGTTGTCGTCGTTTATCTGCGACGTGAGCTCGGGATTGAGTCCGTGGATTCCTTCGAAGAGAAGAATCATGTCGTCGTCCAAATGCAGGCGGCATCCGCTCTTTTGGCTCATGCCGCTCTGGAAATCGTAGTGGGGAAGCTCAATCTCGCCTCCTCTCAACAGTGTGTCGATGTGGTTCTGAAGCAGCTCGAGGTCCAAGGCATAGATGGATTCATAGTCGTAGTCGCCCGATGCATCCCGGGGTGTCCTTGTCCTGTCGACAAAATAATCGTCGAGGGAAATGGGGTACGGCTTCAGCCGGTTTGCCATCAGATGGAGGGTAAGCCGCTTGCTGAAAGTGGTCTTGCCGCTGGACGAAGGACCTGCAATGAGCACAATCTTCGCTTTTGGCAATGCAGCAATGGAAGTTGCGATTTTGTTTATCCTGTGGTCCATCATGATTTCACTCATGTTGATGACATCTTTGGTCAGTCCATTGCGTATGGCAGAGTTCAAATCATTGATTGTTTTCAACTGAATAAACTCGATTTCATGAGTTTTTTTGCTCTTAACCTGTAAAATTATCTCGTCTTGTTTCATACATCTCCCAAGTTTTATTATTTTTGCAACTGATTAAGTGCCCAAAGGTAGGAACAAAAACTTAACCACGCAAGGATATTAACAAAAAAACAGATAAAAACAATGCAAAATTATCTCCCGCTTATCATTCTTATCGGTTCCGTAGCCCTGCTTATGTACGGAATGAAAACTATGAGTGAAGGTCTACAGAAAATGGCTGGCAGCAAACTCAGGAAAGTTCTTGGAACAATGACGACTAACCGCTTTACTGGAGTCCTTACAGGAGCACTGATTACTACATCCATCCAATCGTCGACCGCAACAACGGTGATGACCGTCAGTTTCGTGAGCGCCGGTCTTCTCACACTTGCCCAAGCCATTTCAGTGATAATGGGTGCCAACATCGGCACAACAGCCACTGCATGGATTATGGTTCTGGGCGGCAGCTTCGACATAAAATACATTGTGTATGCCTCCATAGCCGTTTCCATGGCACTGATTTACTCCAACAGGTACAAGAACCTCGGAGAGTTCCTCATCGGACTTTGCTTCATGCTTCTCGGACTCATTACCCTCAAGGAGAATGCCAACGACATGCACCTCGACCAAAACCAAGGCATCACCAATTTCTTCTCCTCGATAAACGGCTGGGGATACGGGTCCTACATACTGTTTCTGCTGATAGGAGGCTTGCTGACGTGTGCAGTGCAAAGCTCAGCTGCAATCATGGCAATCACCATGACCCTCTGTTCTTCAGGAGTCCTGCCGATTGACCTTGGTATAGCACTGGTTATGGGTGAGAACGTGGGAACCACCATCACATCCAACATCGTGGCGCTCTCGGCTTCAAAGCAGGCAAGATGTGCGGCACTGGCCCACCTGGTGTTCAACCTCTTCGGAGTAATCTGGGTGTTGTGCATCTTCCCATATTTCGTAGGATTTATATGCTCACTGTGGGATGTGGACTACACTCCGGGCGATATGGGAGCGGCAATGGACAAAGGCAAACTCGATGCAGTGCTTGCCACATTCCACACTGCCTTCAACGTGACCAATACATTGATCCTCATTTGGTTTATCAACCCGCTTGAAAAACTTGTGAGCACCATCATCAAAAACACCGACAACTCTGACGACGACGAAATACGCCTCACCTACCTCAGCAGCGGAGTCCTCTCGACTGCCGAACTCTCCATACTCGAAGCAAAGAAGGAAATCGTGCTCTATTCGCAGAGAACACACAAGATGTTCGGATTCGTACGAGACCTGCTCCACGAGAAAAAGACCAGCGACTTCACAAAACTCTTCTCGCGCATAGAGAAATACGAACAGATAAGCGACAACATGGAACTGGAGATTGGCGACTACCTCAACAAAGTGAGCGAAGGCAAACTGAGCATTGAGAGCAAGACCGACATTCAGCAGATGTTGCGCGAAGTGACTGAAATAGAAAGCATCGGAGACAGCTGCTACAACATAGCACGCACACTGAGCAGAAAACGCAAACATTCACAAGACGATTTCACCGAAAAGCAATACGAGCACATCCACACAATGATGAGCCTTGTGGACGATTCGCTGAACCAGATGATTGCTGCTGTCAGCTGCAACGAAAACCAGCACTACGACTACAACAAGTCATTCAACCTCGAGAACGAAATCAACAACTACCGCAATCAGTTGAAGAACCTGAACATCAACGACATCAACAACAAACAATACAACTATCAGACAGGAGTGTACTACATGGACATCATCTCGGAATGCGAGAAACTGGCTGACTATGTCCTGAATGTTGTCGAGGCAGTTGTACTCGTAAAGAAAAAGAACGCAAACTAAGAAAGAACGCAAACCGAAGGATTGACACACATCGGCATTCACTGAAGAATTGCAACAATCGGCATTGAAGGATTGCAACCACAGACATTCACAATATGGAATTCATCACCAAAGTAGAGACCGGCAACAAAGGATTGGGCATAAGCCATCGCGAAAGAATCGTGATGCTCGGATCGTGCTTTGTGGACAATATCGGGGCAAAGCTTGTGGATGCAGGATTCGACTGCACGGTCAATCCGTTCGGAACGCTCTACAACCCAGTCTCTATACTCAATGCCCTCTGCAACAGAGACGATGAATTCCTGCGCTGGACCCAGAAAAACGGTGAAATCAGCGACGATGAAATCGATGCAGACATCTACATCCTGACATTCGGCACATCGTGGGTCTATCGGCTGAAAGAGACCGGTCACATCGTGGCAAACTGCAAGAAAGCACCCGAGAACCTCTTCCAGAGAGAGATGGTAGGAATGGAGCAGATTGCAGCAGACTACGGAGAATTCATCGCTGACAAGATAGTTCCGCAAGGAAAGAAAATCGTTTTCACCGTCAGTCCCATACGCCACAAATGCGACGGAATGCACGAAAACCAACTGAGCAAGGCAGTGCTGTTGCTGGCAGTCGACAAGCTGTGCAAGAACTATCCCGGCAACTGCTTCTACTTTCCAGCCTACGAAATCATGATGGACGAACTGCGCGACTACCGGTTTTATGCCGACGACATGATTCATCCCTCAGCCAAAGCCGTAGACTACATTTGGGAACGCTTCGGCGAAACCTATTTCAACAAGGAAACACAGAGATACAGGAACGAATTTGAAAGCCTCAGCAAGACACTCAGCCACAAGCCGTTCAATCCTGAGAGCGAAGAATACAAACAATTGATTTCTACAACAAAAGACAAACTAAATGAATTGAAATATGCAGTACGTAATAAGTGACATCGCCCGAATAATGGACGCAGACCGCACAGGGTCAGATGATGCCCTCATAAACTGGTTGCTTATCGACAGCCGTTCACTGTGCTTCCCGAAGGAAACACTCTTCTTTGCAATCCGTACAAACCGCAACGACGGACACAAATACATAGGAGAACTATATAAACGAGGAGTGAGGAACTTTGTGGTCAGCACTCTTCCGGCAGACCTCAGCATGTTTCCACAAAGCAACTTCCTGCTTGTCCACGACACACTCCAGGCCCTGCAAAGACTTGCAGCCTACCATCGCGAACAGTTCAACATACCAGTGATTGCCATCACGGGAAGCAACGGAAAGACAACAGTCAAGGAATGGCTCTACCAGTTGCTCTCGCCCGACATGAACGTATGCCGCTCGCCACGCAGCTACAATTCACAAGTGGGAGTGCCCCTCTCACTGTGGCTTCTCAATCCCCATAACGACATAGCCATCATCGAGGCAGGAATTTCCAACCCGAACGAGATGGACAATCTGAACCGCATGATTCGCCCTACCATAAGCGTCATCACCAACATAGGAGAAGCACACCAGGAGAATTTCTTCACCAAAGAAGGCAAGTGCGACGAGAAGCTGAAACTGATGAGAAACTGCGAAACAGCTGTCATCAACCTGCAAGACCCGTTCATCACCAAAGTTGCACGGCAGGAAACACTGGACAAGGTGAAATACTGGCCAATGATTCTGAACGTGGAGAAGCACGGCACATCGGCAACCATATCATTCAACCTCAACGGACAGCAGGGACGCTACACCATCCCGTTCATCGACAATGCAGCCATCGAAAACTCCATCACCTGCCTTGCCACATGCGCAAGCCTCGGAAACAGAGTGAATCTGGATGAGATATGCAAGAGAATGAACGAACTCGAACCAGTGGCAATGCGACTGGAAGTGAAGGACGGAATCAACGGCTGTACACTCATCAACGACTCCTACAACTCCGACATCCATTCACTCGACATTGCACTCGACTTCATGAACCGACGCCCGGACACCAAGGAGCAAAAGCGCACACTCATTCTCAGCGACATTCTCCAGAGCGGAGAAGCACCACGGCTGCTCTACAGCAAAGTGGCAAGCATGGCAGAGAAGAGAGGCATAGAGAAATTCATTGGAGTGGGCGAAGAGATTTCCTCATGTTCACAATACTTCAAAATGGACTGCGCCTTCTTCAAGACCACAGAAGAACTCATCAACAGCGATGTGTTCGCCAATCTCAGCAATGAATTCATACTGATAAAAGGTGCACGCAAATTCCATTTCGACCGGCTGAGCGACCTGCTCACACTCAAGGTTCACCAGACCATCCTCGAAGTGAACCTGAATGCACTGATAGAGAACGTACACTACTACCGCTCATTCATGTCGCCCGAGACAAAGATGGTGTGCATGGTGAAGGCATCAGCCTACGGCATCGGTTCGCTGGAAACAAGCAAGACACTGCAGGACCAGGGAGTGGACTATCTTGCAGTGGCAGTTGCCGACGAAGGTGCAGACCTGAGAAAAGCCGGAATCACAGCCAACATCATCATAATGAACCCGGAGATGACCTCATTCAAAATGATGTTCGACTATCGGCTCGAACCGGAAGTGTACAGTTTCAAACTGCTTGAAGCACTCATATATGCAGCCGAGAAAGAAGGAATAACCAACTTCCCAATCCACATCAAGCTCGACACTGGAATGCACAGACTGGGATTCAATCCGGAGAAAGACATGGACAAGCTCATCAACCGGCTCAGCAAACAGTCTGCCCTCGTCCCCTGTTCAGTATTCAGTCATTTCGTAGGCAGCGACGACGATGGATTCGACAGTTTCTCACAACACCAGTTCGAATTGTTCGACAATGCAAGCAAGCAACTGCAGGCAGCATACAGCCACAAGATTCTGCGCCATATCTGCAACTCGGCAGGCATTGAGCATTTTCCGAAATACCATCTCGACATGGTAAGGCTGGGACTGGGACTGTATGGCATCAACCCACGCAACAACCAAATCATCAACAATGTGGCAACACTGAAGACAACAATTCTGCAGATAAGGGATGTCCCGGCAGGCGATTCCATCGGATACAGCAGGAAAGGACATGTGGACCACGACAGCAGGATAGCTGCAATCCCTATTGGCTATGCCGACGGACTCAACAGAAAGCTGGGCAACGGAAACTGCTACTGCATGGTCAACGGAAAGAAAGCTCCTTATATGGGAAATATCTGCATGGACGTTTGCATGATTGACGTCACCGGCATTGAATGCAATGAGGGCGACCATGTCATCATATTTGGAGATGAATTGCCTGTCACCGTTCTGAGCGATGCCCTCGGCACCATTCCTTACGAAATCCTGACGAGCATATCAAACAGAGTTCAAAGAGTCTACACACAAGAATGACGGAACAAGAAACAACGTAACAAATAACGTCAGAACCAAGAATGACAGAACTATGAGCGATGGAAACTTCAACAGGGCACTGCTGCCCAAAAATGAATTGTCGGCAGGAATCAGAGCCGGCAAAGCACAAATGAGAGCAAAGGCAGAGCAAGCATTCATTGCCACTTTGGCAAAGTTCTTTCCCGAACTTAGCGAAGGTCAAAAAGCATATATGAAGGAGCATTTCATGCAAATGATGCGTTCAAAATGAACTATTCAACAAAAGTGCGTCTTTTTTTGCTCGCTCCCTTTTGTCCGTTGATATAAAAATGCTAACTTTGCAGAACTAAAATCGTATACATCAATACTCAAACAATTTAAAAGATCTATTTATGTGGTTATTTAATTCATCAATTGGAAGAAAGCTGGTTATGTCTGTCACAGGCATCGCACTGGTTCTCTTTATCACATTCCATGGATGTATGAACGTTGTGGCTCTTTTCAGTAAGAACGCATACAACACGATCTGCACATTGCTCGGATCGAACTGGTATGCAATCGCTGCTACAGTCGTACTTGCTGCGCTGGTGGTAATCCACTTCATCTATGCATTCATCCTTACGATGCAAAACCGTAAGGCACGCGGAAACAACAAGTACGCTAAGACAGTAAAGCCTGAAAAGGTGGAATGGGCAAGCCAGAACATGTTTGTCCTCGGACTGATTATCGTATGCGGTCTGCTTCTGCACCTCTACAATTTCTGGTACAACATGATGTTCGCTGAAATCATCGGTGCCCCGACAATGGGCGGCCATGAATCAACCAATGGATTCGCCTACATCGCTGCAACTTTCCAGCAGCCAGTATTCGTAGCAATCTATGTCATCTGGATTGTTGCAATCTGGTTCCACCTCACTCATGGTTTCTGGTCTGCATTGCAGACACTGGGATGGAGCGGACACATCTGGTTCAGCCGTTGGAAATGTATCGGACAGATTTGGAGCACAGTAGTAATGGCTCTGTTCCTCATCGTCTGCATCGCATTTGCATGCTGCCCTGACTGTCTCGGTCATGCAGACTTCTCCATTCTTCCTTTCTCTATTGGAAAATAATTGTAAATCACTAAATTGAAGAAACTATGGCAATCAATATAGATTCAAAAATTCCTGAAGGTCCAGTAGCTGAGAAATGGAGCAACTATAAGGCTCACCAGCGTTTGGTTAACCCAAAGAACAAGCTCAAGCTTGACGTAATAGTAGTAGGTACAGGACTTGCAGGTGCAAGTGCAGCAGCAACTCTCGGTGAATTGGGATTCAACGTACTCAATTTCTGTATTCAGGACTCTCCACGCCGTGCTCACTCAATTGCAGCACAGGGTGGTATCAATGCTGCAAAGAACTATCAGAACGACGGCGACTCAGTATATCGTCTGTTCTATGATACAGTAAAGGGAGGTGACTATCGTGCCCGCGAAGCCAACGTCTATCGTCTGGCAGAAGTAAGTAACAACATCATCGACCAGTGTGTTGCACAAGGTGTTCCGTTCGCACGTGAATACGGAGGTACACTTGCCAACCGTTCATTCGGTGGAGCACAGGTAAGCCGTACATTCTATGCCAAGGGACAGACCGGACAACAGCTCTTGCTCGGTGCCTACAGCGCATTGTCAGCACAGGTACACGCAGGTAAAGTAAAGTTGTACACACGCTATGAAATGCTCGACGTGGTAATCGTAAACGGCAAGGCAAGAGGAATCATCGCAAAGAACCTTATTACAGGCAAGCTGGAGCGTTTCTCTGCAAATGCAGTGGTCATCGCAACCGGTGGATACGGAAATACATACTTCCTCTCAACAAACGCAATGGGATGCAACGTGTCAGCAGCAATGTCATGCTATCGCAAGGGCGCTTATTTTGCCAACCCTTCATACGTGCAGATTCACCCAACTTGTATTCCTGTTCACGGCGACAAGCAGTCTAAACTTACTTTGATGTCTGAGTCACTCCGTAACGACGGACGTATCTGGGTACCAAAGAAACTGGAAGATGCAAAAGCACTTCAGGCTGGTACAAAGCAGGGTCCGGACATTCCAGAAGAAGACCGCGACTACTACCTGGAGCGCCGTTACCCGGCATTCGGTAACCTTGTTCCACGTGACGTAGCTTCACGTGCTGCCAAAGAGCGTTGCGACAAAGGCTATGGAGTGAACAACACAGGACTCGCTGTATTCCTTGACTTCTCAGAGTCAATCCAGCGTCTTGGTATCGATGTCATCCGTCAGCGTTATGGAAACCTCTTCGACATGTACGAAGAAATCACCGACGTAAACCCAGGAGAGAAAGTAAAGACTGTCAATGGAGTTGACTACTACAACCCAATGATGATATTCCCTGCAATCCACTACACAATGGGCGGTGTTTGGGTTGACTACGAACTTCAGACTTCAATCCCTGGTCTGTTTGCAATTGGAGAGTGCAACTTCTCCGACCACGGAGCAAACCGACTCGGAGCTTCAGCTCTTATGCAGGGTTTGGCAGACGGATATTTCGTTCTTCCTTACACAATCCAGAACTACCTGGCAGACCAGGCAGTATGGCCAAAAGTAAGCACAGACCTTCCAGAGTTTGCAGAGACAGAAAAAAAGGTAGAAGAGCGCATCCAGCGTCTGCTCAATATCCACGGCAAACGCTCAGTTGACTCAATCCACAAGGAACTCGGACACATCTGCTGGGAGTACATCGGAATGGGACGTACAGCAGAAGGACTGAAGACAGGAATCGAGAAGATAGCAAAACTGAGAAAAGAATTTGAATCTAACCTCTTCATACCAGGAAGCCGCGAGGGACTCAACGTGGAACTCGACAAGGCTATCCATCTTGAAGACTTCCTCACAATGGGAGAACTCATCGCTTACGATGCACTCAGCCGTAACGAAAGCTGTGGCGGTCACTTCAGAGAAGAATACCAGACAGAAGACGGAGAAGCAAAGCGTGACGATGAGAACTACTTCTATGTAGGATGCTGGAAATATGAAGGCAATGATGAGAAGGCTCCAACCCTCATCAAAGAGCCTCTTAAGTATGAAGCAATAAAGGTACAAACTCGTAATTATAAGAACTAATCGCTATGTCAAAGAATATAAGTTTTACAATAAAATATTGGAAGCAGAATGGTCCTAAAGACAAAGGACATTTTGATACACATCAGATGAAGGATATTCCAGACGACACTTCGTTTCTGGAAATGCTTGATATCCTGAATGAGGAACTTATCGAAGAAGGCAAGGAACCATTCGTGTTCGACCACGACTGCCGTGAAGGAATCTGTGGTATGTGTTCACTTTATATCAACGGTACACCACACGGAAAGACAGAGCGCGGAGCCACAACCTGCCAACTTTACATGCGCAGATTCAATGATGGCGACACTATCACAGTAGAGCCATGGCGTTCAGCTGCCTTCCCAGTAATCAAGGACTGTATGGTTGACCGTAGCGCATTCGACAAAATCATACAGGCAGGCGGTTACACCACAGTACGTACCGGCGCTCCCCAGGATGCAAACGCAATCCTCATTCCAAAGGAAGATGCTGACGAAGCAATGGACTGCGCATCATGCATCGGATGTGGCGCTTGTGTAGCAGCATGCAAGAATGGTTCTGCCATGTTGTTCGTTTCATCAAAGGTAAGCCAGCTCGCCCTTCTTCCACAAGGACGTGTTGAAGCTGCCCGCCGTGCAAAGAACATGGTAGCAAAGATGGACGAACTTGGTTTCGGTAACTGCACAAACACACGCGCTTGCGAAGCTGTTTGTCCTAAGTGTGAGACTATCTCCAATATAGCCAGACTGAACAGAGAGTTTATCAAGGCAAAACTTGCAGACTAAAGTCACAACAAACAATATCAATCAACAAAGCCCCAGCCTGCTCATGTGGGCTGGGGTTTTTAAATCAAAAACACCATGGCATTATTCGATCAAATAAGCAAGGACATCATGGCTGCAATGAAAGCACATGATGCAGTACGCCTGGAAACATTGCGTAACATAAAGAAAGTACTCCTGGAAGAGAAGACACGTCCAGGTTCTGATGGAAACGTAACAGACGAAATGGCAATCAAGCTGATGCAGAAATTGGCAAAACAAGGAAAAGAATCAGCTGACCTTTACGTGCAAAACGGACGCAAGGAACTGGCAGACGGGGAATTGGCTCAAGTTGCTGTGATTGAAGAATATCTTCCAAAGCAACTCAGCGAAGCCGAACTGGAAGCCAAGCTGAAGGACATCATCGCTGAAGTAGGAGCATCAGGTCCTCAGGATATGGGTAAGGTGATGGGTGTTGCCACAAAACAACTTGCAGGAGTTGCCGAAGGACGTGCCATCAGTGCTTGTGTCAAGAAATTGCTTGCATAAGTCCATATTCACTGAAGCACAACTACAAACATCGGAAACACACAGTGTGATCTCCGATGTTTTGTTTTGGATTCACCAAACATTTCAGACCAGTTCTGAAATCCAATCGTTTATGTTCGCCTACACCATCTGTGATTCAAGAAGTTACCATCATTAAAACAAGATTGAAATGAAAGCAATATACGCCATAATTCTAATGTCTGTCTGCGCATCACTCAATGCACAAAACAAATGGACATACGACTTCATAGTGCCCGACAACGGCAACTTTGTACAAGCCATCCATTCAGCCAACAACAGACCCGACAAGAACAAAAGGTATAGAATATTCATCCGACCAAGCTATTACAGAATAAAAGGTGAGGGCAACATGATAAACATTGTTGAGAACGGACAGAGCATGGAAATACCAAGTCCAATGACCATTCTCACTGCTCCCAACACTTCCATTATTGGCGACAGCTATGGAAATACACAAATAGAAAACTGTCCTCAACACGAAGGAATCAGCATCACAAGCACCCTCTTCTGCAATGGTGCCGACAGCACATACATCCAAGACGTGGAACTATGGTCGAACTTCAAGAACGACCCAAATGCATTTGCCAACCGGGCAGTGGCACTGCGTGAGAAAAACTGCAAAGGCAACATTCTCAAAAACGTAAGTCTTCTCAGTACGCAAGACACATACTACACCAACGAAGGCGGGACCACATATTTGGAAGATTGCAAAATAAGCGGAACAGTGGATTTCATCTGTGGAGGCGGCACCATCTACTTCAATCATTGCAATATCTTTCTTAGGGAAAGGGGCAAAACAGGAAGCAGAGATGTAATCACAGCACCTGCCACAGCTTCCGGACTGAAGTACGGCTATGTTTTCTCAGACTGCTACATAGACGGAGGACAAGAACAAAACGGGAAATTCCATTTGGGCAGACCATGGAGGAATTCACCCAAATGCGTTTTCATCAACTGCTCAATGAATGTAGTTCCTGCACCTGAAGGATGGTGTGAAATGCACGGCACAATACCTTCACTGTTTGCTGAATACAACAGCACAAACGGATATTTCGATATTCTCGACCTAAGCAAGAGGAAAACCTCATTCAAGAATGCCAACAACCAACCCACCGATGTCAACTACAAGCCTTGCCTTACGGATGAAGAATCCGAACAATACACAGTCGACAAGGTATTTCCCGAATGGTTTCCTGAAGACGAGGCAGCGCAGATTCCGCCACCAATACTGTTTGTCAACAACAAGACCATCACTTGGACAGACATTCCCGAGGCAGGATGCTATGCCATTTGCAGAGACCGCAAAATAATAGCATTCACCACCAAACCCTTCTACAACATTACCAAGAGCTACGAAGGCGCATGCTACAGCGTGAGATGTGCCAACTGGTATGGCGGACTTGGACCAAGGAGTGAAGAAGTGGTTTATCCATTCAAAAAGAGTAAGTGAGGGATTTCACTTACTCTTTATTTTTTCTTTTGCCTTATCTATACGTCTAAGGATAAAGCTATATAAAGCTATATACGTCTAAGGACAAACCTCTAACCTTCAGTATGGCTCAATACCCGCATAGTATGATAGAATCCAAGTATGATAAAATCCAAACGTGGAATTATCAGAACCTGTCTATAGCCAAACCTGTCTATCCAAACAGCCTTTCTACAAGCACACCAAATCTTAGATTAGAATGGAAGGTCACTGGACCTTAGAACGGAAGGTCGTCAGTTGATTCTCCCGGATCAAACACAGGAGCACTCTGCACGCCTGCTGCTGGAGCTGCTGCTGGCTGAGCACCGGCTGCCTGCTGGTCGGCACTTACCCTCTCAACTTTCCATGCACGGATGTCGTTAAACCAACGGCCGTTGTACTCACGACAGTTGATGTCGAACGAAACCTTGATAGTTTCACCCATCTGAATGTTGAATTCCTTTATTTTGTCCTCGCCAAAGACACTGAAGTCCATTCTGTGAGGATATTGTTCATTAGTTTCAATCACATACTCCTGAACTTTCCACGGATTGCCTGATGCCTTGGATATACCGCCTCTTGCCTCAAGCACTGCAATTACTTTTCCTTCTAATTCCATAATTGTAAAATTAATTCTGACGCAAATTTACTACTTTTTCGTTCAACAGCAATCTTTTTCGGAATAAATCTTCCGCCAATTCAAAACTATTAAGTAAATTTGTAGCTCAAAGGATAAATAGGAACAAATAAAAAAGCTACGAATATGAAGTTTAGTATTTCAAGTTCAACATTCTGCAACCGACTGCAGACACTCAACAAAGTAATAAATTCAAAGAATTCACTTGCAATTCTTGAATGTATTCTGTTTGACCTTCAGGACAATATATTAAGCATGACTGCTTCTGACGGCGACATCACACTCAACACCACCATCGAAGTGAACTCTGCAAGCGGAAGCGGCAGGTTTGCCATCAATGCAACGCAAATCATAAACGGACTCAAGGAAATATCCGACCAACCTGTCAACATCAACATCGACGACGAGAACTACAAGGTTGTGATTAAGTACCAGAACGGTAAGTGCGAATTCATTGGTCAGGAGGCAGACGACTTCCCTATCCCACAAGGAATAAGCGAAAACACTCAGTCCATCGTGATGGACAACGATGTTCTCCTCAAAGGAGTCACCACTTCACTGTTTGCCACTGCCGATGATGAACTTCGTCCGGTGATGAACGGTATTCTCTTCGACATCAATCCCGAAAGCATCACATTCGTTGCCAGCGACGGTCACAAGCTCGTGCGCAACCGCAACATGTCGGTGAAGAGCGAACAGAGCAACTCGTTCATCCTTCCAAAGAAACCGGCAAGGACACTGAAGGAAATCCTCGTGAAAGAAGAAGGAGAAGCCACCATCAAGTTCGACTCCAACTCAGCAGAGATAAGTGTCATCAACTACACACTCAAGTGCCGACTCATCGAAGGACACTATCCAAACTACAACTCCGTAATTCCGAAGGACAACCCTTACAGAATCAGAATCGACAGACAAACCCTCATAGGAGCTCTGCGCCGTGTGCTTGTGTTTGCCAATTCCACAACAAACCTCGTGAAGATACAAATCTCAAACAACACACTCGTCGTTTCTTCACAGGACATAGACTTCTCAACCAATGCAGAGGAAAGCATCATGTGCGAATACGACGGCAATGCAATGAACATAGGATTCAAGGGAACATTCTTCATCGACATCCTCAACAACATGACCTCACAGGACGTAATCCTCGAACTGGCAGACCCAAGCCGTGCAGGAGTGATTCTCCCAGCCGAACAAGAGGAAAATGAGGAAATGCTCATGCTTCTCATGCCAATGATGCTAAACGACTAAGTCGAATAATGAAACTTCATATAACACGCCCAATAGTATTCTTTGATTTGGAAACTACTGGAACTAATGTAGCAAAGGATCACATTGTGGAACTTTGCTACATTAAACTTTATCCTAACGGTGACGAAGAAACACGTTCGATGCGAATCAAACCAGTTGATTCCATCGGAAACGTCTGCCATATACCCGAGGAAACGTCTGCCATCCACGGAATCCACGATGAAGACGTGAAAGACTGCCCTTCGTTCAAGGATGTGGCGTCCAGCCTTCTCACCGTGTTCCAAGACTCCGACCTGGCAGGCTACAACTCCAACTACTTCGACATCCCAATGCTTGTGGAAGAATTCCTGAGAGCAGGAATCAACCCCAATATCTCCAGCAGCAAATGTGTGGACGTATGCGTAATCTTCAAGAAGATGGAACAAAGAACCCTCTCTGCAGCCTACAAGTTCTATTGCAAGCAAAACCTCGAGAACGCACACTCAGCACTTGCCGACACCAAGGCAACACTCGAAGTGCTGGAAGCCCAACTCGACAGATACTCCGACACACTTGAAAACAACGTGGAAAGCCTTTCAAACTTTTCCAAGGTCAACAACAACGTGGACTATGCAGGAAGAATCACACTTGATGCCAAAAACAACTACGTCTTCAACTTCGGCAAATACAAAGGCAAAGAAGTGAAGGAAGTGCTGAAGAAAGACCCGGGTTACTACAACTGGATACTTCAAGGAGAATTCACCCTAAACACAAAACAAGTCATCAAGAAAATAAAAATGAACATGTAGGTATGCTTAAAGGAAAACACATAGTTCTCGGAATCACAGGCAGCATCGCTGCCTACAAGTCGTGCCTCATCATACGCGAGCTCATCAAGAAAGGTGCGGAAGTGCAAGTAGTGATAACCCCGGCAGGAAAAGAATTCATCACCCCAATAACGCTTTCGGCACTCACAAGCAAACCAGTGATAAGCGAGTTCTTCTCACAACGCGACGGCACATGGAACAGCCACGTGAGCCTAGGCATTTGGGCAGACCTCATGCTCATAGCCCCAGCCACAGCCAGCACCATCGGCAAGATGGCAAACGGAATAGCCGACAACATGCTCATCACCACATATCTCTCCATGAAAGCTCCAGTGTTCATCGCACCGGCAATGGACCTCGACATGTATTCACATCCATCCACCCAGCGAAACCTGCAGACATTAAAGGAATACGGCAACCACATCATAGAGCCAACAAGCGGATTCCTTGCCAGCCATCTCGAAGGCAAAGGAAGAATGGAAGAACCAACAAACATAGTAAACATAATCGACGAATTCTTCAATGAGCAGTAAGAAAATACTTATCACAGCCGGACCAACATACGAAAAAATTGACCCGGTGCGTTTCATCGGAAACTATTCATCCGGAAAAATGGGCATCGCGCTGATGGAAGAATGCCTGGAGAGAGGAATGACAGTGGAACTCGTGCTCGGTCCCGTCAGCATCGACTACAAACTGGAAGGCAAAGCCAACCTCCACGTCACCCATGTAGAATCAGCACAGCAGATGTATGAAGCATGCGTCTACCTTTATCCCAGTATGGATGCAGCCATCCTTTGTGCAGCCGTAGCCGACTTCACACCCGAGATTGTAGCTACAAGCAAAATAAAGCGCAAGGGAGACGAACTCACCATCCGCCTGAAGCCAACCAAAGACATAGCTGCCGAACTAGGCAGGATGAAAGCCGCAGCGCAAGTCCTGGTAGGCTTTGCACTCGAGACCGACGAAGAGGAAAACAACGCACACGACAAGCTCAGAAGGAAAAACTTCGACTTCATAGTGCTCAATTCACTCAACGACAACGGAGCCGGATTCCGCTACGACACCAACAAAATCACTATTATAAATAAGGAGTCGAAACAAGAATACCCGCTCAAGCCAAAGAGAGAATGTGCCAAAGACATCATCGACAATCTCAGTATGTTGATAAACGGTTGAAAACAGTGTAGAAAAGAAAACAAAAACTTTTCAAATCTAGATTTGGAAATCTCCCATATTCTTATATACACAGCCCACTGCAAAAGAGCGCACAAAAGTTTCATTTATTTTTTACGCAATTGTAATATAGTTTTCAACAACTCCAAAAGCACTCCAAACAGTTGGCAATCAACCGCCCACATAAAGTTATCAACACTTTCAAAACCATATAAACATCAACATAAGATTATTTCAATTTGAAATCATATATAATCATATTGATGTAATGGTAGAAAACTTTCCAGGCATGATTGATGCTTTTAGGCTGGTTCAATAAATTGAATTTGCAGGTTGGGAACGGAAATAGGTTTTGTAGGTTGGCATTGGAAATTGCTTTTGCCGTAAGATTGCCTTCAATTCAGCCATATTTTGAAGCCCATTCCAGTGGAAAAGCCATTCATTTATATGGAAGAAGAAAAAAACAGGAGTAAAGAGATTGCCAATTCATTATTTATTGCTACCTTTGCAGTCGCTTTTATAAACAAACAAATAAATTATCAACTATGTACTTAGATTCAGCTAAGAAGCAAGAAATCTTTGGTCAGTACGGAAAGTCCAACTCTGATACTGGTTCATGCGAGAGCCAGATAGCATTGTTCTCATACCGTATAGATCGTTTGACCCAACATGTAAAGGCCAATCACAAAGATTATAGTACAAACAGAGCTCTTGTAAAACTTGTAGGTCGACGTCGCAATTTGTTGGCTTATCTCAAGCGCAAGGACATTGAGCGCTATCGTGCCATTGTCAAGGCTCTCGGTCTTCGTAAGTAAAACTTCGAAGCACGACTCAACTAAAGCGTATTCATCACTGAATGCGCTTTTTTTTTAGCATCATCAAATAGGAGCTTGCTCTCTCCGAGGGCGTTAACCCACATTGCAGCAGTTTCGAGACCGAGGGTTAAAAAAAACCAACAAAACGGCTGGAAAGGAGCGGTTT
>CAVISR010000016.1:0-36930 GCA_963645405.1 Acutalibacteraceae bacterium | reverse complement strand
GTCTTGCGCATTCTCCATCTTCGTTTGCTCCGCTGACTTAGGAGCATCGAATAGGTCTGGTGCATTATCTTGTTTTTTCTGCTTTGCCATAGTTATTGTAGTATTAATGGTACAAAGATAAAAACTATTTTCGAAAATACCGAAAGAAACTTTATGTTTTTGCTCTGCACCTTTGCGTTTTCTGCTTTTTTGACGACAAATATAATGTTTGCGACCTATGGGCATGTTCTGATAATTCCACGCTCATGTTGTCTCTTGCAATTCGAGTCCTACTCTTTGAGGCTTTTTTGTCGTTTGTTGCGGGGCTGATGACATATAGTTGCCTAAATATTACGCATAAGGATGCAACTATCGGAAATTATTTGTATATTTGCATGGTTAAACATTAAATACATGTCAATCATGCCTAAGAATTTATACAAATCCATCCCGTCGGGATATGCCGTATGCTTGCATTCCGAGTGCCCAAAAGCAGCTGAATGTCTGCACAACATTGCTTACAGAGAATTGCTGAAAGACCAGGAACGGCTAAGCCTCATCAATCCCGAATTTTGCAAACCCGAAAGCGAGTGCCAGTTCTTCAGAGACTGTACTCCGGTACGATATGCACGTGGCTTTACATCTTTTCAACACCGCATGTACCCGGACCAATATGACAAGTTCAAATCGATACTGCAACACCGATTCGGTCGCACTCCCTATTATGAGCGCCGACGCGGCAACATCGCCCTTCCGCCAGCCGAACAGGATTTAATCCTAGGGGTACTGAAAAAAGTCGGTGTGACGGAACTGATGGAGTTCGACAGCTACGAAGATGCAGTCAACTGGTACGACTGACATGGCATGGTATGGTATGCTATTATGGAGTCAGTACGTCGTACAGCTTGACTGCAGTACGTCGTACGGCATGACCGCAGTACGTTGTACAACTTGACTGCAGTACGTTCCACAACGTACCGCAGTACGTTCCACAGCGTACTCGAGTATTCATGCGCAACGTACTGAGGCACGACAAAGCAAACCAAGCTCTCCATGCCAGCACCAGAACCCTGCCGCCAGTGGCTGCGCCACAACCGAACCGCCACGGGCGATAAACTTGCTGCTGCGCAGCAAATAAACAGAAAGCATCTCCTAAATCCTCTCCTAAAGGAAAGGACTTACCATCCGGATGGCGCGAGCGAATGCGAGCTAGGAGCTAGCTCTCTCCGAGAGCGTTAAAGCGAGCGCGGGTTTGTGCGTTGTAATATAAGCGAGCTGACGCTCGAGTGTCATCGTCTACGGAGAAAGCTGGCTCCTACATAGCGAGCGTAGGCTCGAACGATTTGAACACTTTGCATGCTGAAGGTCCGAACGGCTGCGTGGTTGTCGGGCTGAAAGCCCAACTACTATCAGCCCAGGGCAACACCCTGGGTAACCAAACACATGCCCATCTGGCGCTCTGTAAGAGCAGCTGCATGAAGCAATGGGTATGTAGCTGTCCTTACAGGACGCACATAACACACTGGAAACATTTGCCCAGGGTGACGTTCTTCCGCTTTCGCTTCAGAACTCTGCCCTGGGCTGATTGTAGCTGCCTCTTCGAGGCGAGGCATTGCACCAAGGCACAGGCAGTCATTTGGCGTTTCACGGAAACGCTGCTCCTATAATGAGCCATAGGCTCAACCGTCAACGAGCCATAGGCTCAACTGCCAATGAGCCATAGGCTCAACTGCCAATGAGCCATAGGCTCAATGCCAAACGAACTATGTATGATGTGGGTGGAACGGAATTTTTGACATGGTGCGAGAACAGCCACGTAATCATTCTTTCTTTGATTACGTGGCTGTTGCAAGTTGTTTCAGTTGTTGCCTTTGTCGGTCTACAGCTTTTGGAACTCTGCGTAGATGGCATTGGCAACCTCCTGCATCTCCTCTTCGGAGAATGTTTTCTTGGGATTGCTGAAAATCATATCTTTCTCCGACTGCATTGGAATCAGATGGATATGGGCATGGGGCACCTCAAGTCCAAGAACGGCTTCACCTACCTTTATGCAGGGGATTACGGTCTTTATTGCCTTTGCCACTTTCTTGGCGAATACTTGAAAGCGAGCTATCTCGTCATCGTTCATGTCGAAGATATAGTCAACTTCCCGGCGAGGTATGCACAGTGTGTGTCCCTTTACCATCGGGTTGATATCAAGGAATGCATAGAATTCATTGTCTTCTGCACATTTGTAGCTTGGGATTTCTCCGTTTGCTATCTTGGAAAAAAGTGTTGCCATATTGTTTCCCTGTTGTTTCCTTGTTGTTACCTTATGTTTTCTCTGTTGTTCCCTTTAGTATTGGTCTATTAGATGGAGATGTTTGTGATCTCGAGCTCAATGATTCCCTGTGGAATCTTGATTGTAGCTACGTCTCCCACTTTCTTGCCCAGCAGACCTTGTGCGATAGGTGTTGCCACAGAAATCTTCTTCTCGCGAAGATTTGCCTCACTCTCGCTTACTATGGTGTAAGTCATGATTGCACCGGTCTTCACGTTCTTCATCTCCACTTTAGAGAGAATCTGAACTACTTCAGTCTGTACTTTGGATGTATCGATAATCTTGGCATCCGCAAGTGTCGCCTTTAGTTGCGCTATCTTTGTTTCAAGCTTCCCTTGTGCTTCTTTGGCTGCATCATATTCGGCATTCTCTGAAAGGTCTCCCTTCTCGCGTGCTTCCTGAATTTGACGAATCACTTCTGGGCGCTCAACTTCTTCCAATTGTTTGATCTCGGCTCTGATTCTATCATAGCCTTCACGTGACATGTAAGCCATTTTTGTCCTTGTCTTTTGATTTATATAGTTGTTAATATGTTGTTTCCAGATCGATTGTGTCCGGTCCGATTGGTGTAACAAGAATAAGAATTCCGGCACTACGTGTCGGAACTCTTTCTTCTCTTTGGGACTGCAAAGTTAGTGCTTTTATGTGAATTGGCAAAATCTTTTTGTGTTTAATCTTTGATAATAAGGAATTTTGCCGCTACACCATTGTTTCCTTCTTCGTCGGTTGCCAAAATGTAATATACACCTGACACCGCCCGTGTGCCATCGCTTATTCTTCCGTCCCAGGTGTACTCTCCTCCGGTTGATGTTCCTTCGTTGACCAGTCTGCCTGCTGCATTGACTATCTTTACATTTGAGTTCGCCATCAAGCCTTTGATGATGATATTACCGGTGTAGTTAGGACGTACTGGGTTGGGGTAGACTTTCACAAGGTCTTTGTCGAATGATTCTGCAGGGTCGGTGGCGTTGCCCATATAGGAAACAAGTCCGTCTGCTGTGCCGAAGAACACTTCTCCTGTGCTTCCGTCGATGGAGATGGAATAGATGTAGTTTGAGATGAGCGGGCTGTCGTCCGTTGTGAAGTGCTCAAGGATTTCTGTTCCGTCGGCGCTCACCAGATACACTCCGTTTCCTTGCGTGCCCATCCATTTGCGGTTTCCTCCGTCTACGGCTATGCATCTCACTTCCACCTCGTTCAGGAGATAGTCTGCATATCCTGTGCCATCGTTGCGCGGAACTTTGCATTGGGTGACGCTGAAGTTCGAATCAAATATTGATGACGGGTTGAAGGTGACGAACGGTCCGGTGTTTGTACCTATCCATATAGCTCCATTAAGGTCTTCTACCACGCAGTTCACCTTGTCGAAGAGGTAGGAAGTACCGTCCTGGTTGGTCATTGAGTGGTAAATCTTGCTTGTATCGTCTGACCTTTGGTTGAGCGTGCCGTTTGTATTGAGGATGAAGAGTCCGGCTGCATTGCTGCTTCCCGATGCACGGCTGATTATCCATGCCCATCCGCGTTGGTCGAACATTATCTGGTCGCATATCGGGTTGCTGGCTATTTCCGGGCAGTAGTAGGAGAGCCATGTGCCGTCTGCTTTCAATATCTTGACTACCGTGTCCACTTCGCAGTTCAGCATCCAGAGGTTTTTCTGGTTGTCGTATGCCAGTCCGCTGGTACGCACATAGTATCCGGGACGATAGTCGTTCGGCAGGATGGACGTAAGCGCTGAGTTGTTGTATGTGTAGTGTTTTGTCAACTTTTGGTTTCTGAACTCGTATAAGCCAGTCACAGCACTTATGAATTGATGGTTTGCATCGCTCGGGTCTTGTATGATATCAAGTGCGTTGTAATAGTTGTCTGTGCCTATGTAACTCTCCAGCGAGTCATTGTCGAAGAACGCCCACTGACCGTTCTCGTACATCTGTGCGGTGAAGGTACGCCTTACGAATGGTATTTCCAACGAACCTCCCACGGACAGCAGACGGTTGCCATAGTGGCGGAGTTTATAGAAATAGTTGCGTATTGGACTGTCGGGAATGATTGATGAAACGGTAACGCTGAATGCTCCGTCATTGTATTTCGCACCGACAAGTCCCTTGGCTCCGCATGCCAACCAGTAGTTGCCGTTTGTGTAGTATGCAGAATAAATGCCCAAAGGATTATCTTTCTTTGTGTATTTCCCGTTGGAATCGCATACATAAATGGATGAAGACGAGAACAGAAACAGCTGGCCGTTGCAGATGTTGTAGCCGTTTATAGTGGCATTGTCCACGGTGGAGATGGCAAAAGTGTTTTTGTCATTCACCAGTGCCAGTCGTCCCATGCCGGTCAATGCATAGAATCTGCCGTCGAGGTTAATCAGTTTGCTGAGTACGCGTGTGCTTGTCTTTTCCCAGTTGTTGGAATCCAGCAGGTTTGCCGATTTCTTGCCTTTGTACACTCCATTGTTCGTCAGTGCCACGATATAGCCGTCGTCGATGGTGAGGCTTGTTACCTGACAACCGAAGTTGTAGTAGTTGGCGAATACTTTCCGTTTTGTGTCGAGCACTACTATGCCTGAGTTGGTGGAGATATACACGTTCCCGGCATCAACGTAGATGTCGTTGATTGTCTTGTCGCCCATCGATTTGTTCTTGAGCTCCGACATGTTGTAGATGTCTCCATTGGTGTCAAGAAGGTCGATGTTGCCGTTTGTGTAGACAATCACCAGTTGGTTGGTTGTCCCACAGACTGCAATGTCAAAAATGTCATCGTCGTTCAGTATGGTGGCTTTGTCGTACGTCTCGATGCTGGTGTATTCCGGGTCGTAGCTGTACAATCCTTCGTTGCTCATGACATATACTATCCCGTTGAATACTACTGCCTTGGTTGCCTGATGGTATGCAGCATAAACCTTCCAGTCACCATATCCGGCGACTGCACTCAGCGGACGTATAAATGTCAGCAGACCCATGACGATTGCGATAAGACTGTTTCTCTTCATTCCTCTGTGGTTGTTTGTCTCCTTGTGGTTGCTTGTCCTTCTGCGGTTATTTGTCCCTCTGTCGTTATTTGTCCAAGAACTTGCACAGTTGTGCCACTGCCTTTGCTCTGTGACTTATATTGTTCTTTGTGTCATTCCCCAGTTGGGCAAACGTCTTGTCGTAGCCGTCTGGGATGAATATCGGATCATACCCGAAACCTTGGTCTCCATGTTTCTCTGTTGCAATGCGTCCTTTGACGATTCCTTCGAACATGTGGGTCTCTCCTTTATATAATAACGCAATTGACGTGTGGAATTGTGCCTTGCGGTTCTCCTTTTTTTCAAGATTGTGCAGTAGCTTTCTCATGTTGGCTTCGTTGTCGTGCCCTTGTTCGCTTGCATATCTTGCTGTGTGGACTCCCGGTTCGCCGTTCAGAGCCTCACATTCCAGCCCTGTGTCGTCGGCAAAGCAGTCGAATCCGAAATGTTCCTTCACGTATCGTGCCTTCTGCAGTGCATTTTCCTGGATGGTGGCGCCTGTTTCTGGTATGTCGTCATGACAACCTATCTCTTCGAGGCTGGTTATCTCGAAGCGGTGGCCCAGTATGGCTCGTATCTCTTCCAGCTTGTGTGCATTGTTGCTTGCAAATACTAGTTTCTCCATTGTTTGGCTTTTTCTTTTTACTCCATCATTTGGTCTTTTCTATGTGTCGTTTCATCTTGTTGATGGCGATAAATCGCTGACTGATGTTGTTCTTGACGTCTGCACCAAGTTCTGCGTATGTCATTTGCTGACCTACTGGAATGAAGACGGAGTCGTAGAAGAAGGACTCGTTGGGATTGCCGTATGGTTCGGTGGCAATGGTTCCTTCGAGTATTCCGTCGAAAATCTGAGTCTCACATTCTTTCGGGTCTGACGATTCGCCTGTGACAAGTGCTACAGCTGTATGCAGGTGGGCTGTACGGTCTTTGGCATTTGCCATTTCGTTGAGCAACTTGTTGACGTTTGCTGCCACATTGTGATTGTCGGGCTTTTCCACCACCGGAGCATGGTTGTGGAGTATGTCGAGCATCTTTTTCGACAGCTCCTCTGTGTATTCCTCTGATTGTATCGTCTTTGCGTTGCTTTCCGCTTCTTTTTCCACGTCTACGGCTGCATATCTTGATGAATATACTCCGGGAAGTCCGCCCAGTGCGGTGCACTCGAGGGCTGTGTCGTCGGCAAAGCAGTCGAATCCATAGTAGCGTTTCACGAAGTTTGCCTTGAGCAGGGCATTGCCTTGAATGGTTGCTGCCTTCTCGGGAATGTCGATGTAGCAGCCTATGTCGGCAAGTGAACGGATGTCGTACTTCGGTCCGAGGATTGCCCTCACTTCAGCCAGTTTGTGCTCACTGTTGCTTGCAAACACAAGGGTGCGCTTGCCTTGCAGCGACTTGTCCTTTGTCACCTTCATCTTGTCGAATCCTTCGCCCCAAACGCCTTTCACATTACCCATCGACACGAATGCATAAGGGTCGATGGACCTTATCATGCGGAAGATGTTCACCTGGTCTCTTTGCTTCACGATACTGACGATGACTTTGCGCTCTGAGTTTGTGTACCATCCTTCTCCGCTGAGCATTGTCACTCCGTGTCCTTTCTTTATTATGGCATTGGCTATTGCCGACGGATTGCGCGAGAATATCATGAACTGCACTGACTGGCGGCTGCGGCTTGTGTGGTAGTCGAGCGTCATGTTGCTGACTATGAGCATCACGAAGCCGAAAATCACTCTATACCAGTCGTGGAAGATGAAGTAACAGCTCGAGATGATGATGATGTCGCAAATCATCAGTATCTGTCCCAGTGACACGTTCTTGTATTTGTTGACGATGGCAGCGATGATATCTGTGCCGCCCGTACTTCCGTTGTTGGAGAAGCAGAAGAAAAGTCCTGTTCCCTGGATGAGCGCTCCGAGCACGCATGCCATGAATGCTTCGTTGCCTATGAGTTGGGGCAGTTGCCCGCTGTCGTCCATCAGTATGCGCTGGAATATCCAAAGCCAGAACGTGGTTGTCGACACTCCCCAGATTGTCTTTATGCAGAACTTCCAGCCGAGCACTATGATGGCTGCGATGAGGAACACTGCATTGATGGCACTGTAGGTGACTTGAACTTCAAGTCCTGTGGCATAATACACGATGGCGGAAATACCTGATACTCCACCTGCAGTCAGTCCGTAGGGCAGCATGAAGCATACTTGTCCCACGCAGTAGACGAATGTGCCGAGTGCTATCATCAGATAGTCTCTTGCTTCAACCCAGGGGTTGAACCTGAAGTATCCGGGCACGTGTATGTGCGGCGTTTTTATTGTCATCTCGGGGTGATGTTATTTCTTCAGTACTATGTTGATCATCTTGCCGGGAACCACGATGGTCTTCACCACCTGGAATCCTTCGAGCCATTTCTGCGACTGCGGGTCAGTCATGGCTGCGTCAATGATGGCTTGCTGGGATGTTCCTACCGGGAATTCCATCTGGAAGCGTGCCTTGCCGTTGAATGCCACCATCATTTTCATACTGTCTTCCTTGAGATAATCCTCGTTGAATTCGGGCCATTTTGCATCACACACTGTGCCGGTGTGTTCCGACATTTCCCACAGCTCCTCTGCCATGTGAGGGCAGAACGGGGCGATGAGCACTGTCAGTGTGTCTTTCACTTCCTTGCTCGATGTCTTCAGCTTGGTCAGCTCGTTGAGGCAGATCATGAAAGCTGCGATGCTTGTGTTGTATGAGAACTGCTCGATGTCGCCTGTCACCTTTTTAATAAGGGTGTGCAGTGATTTCAGCTCTTCTTTGCTTGCTTTTTCTGCGGTGGAATCGGCTGTCATGTAGTTCCACAGCTTCTTCAGGAAGCGGTGGCAACCGTCGATGCCGTTGGTGTCCCAAGGCTTGCTCTGTTCCACCGGACCGAGGAACATCTCGTAGAGTCGGAGCGTGTCGGCACCGAACTTCTCTACAATCATGTCGGGGTTGACCACGTTGAACATTGACTTCGACATCTTCTCCACTGCCCATCCACAGACGTATTTACCGTCGTCGTTAAGCACGAATTCAGCGTTGTTGTATTCCGGTCTCCATGCCTTGAATGCTTCCACGTCGAGGATGTCGCCGCTGACGATGTTCACGTCCACGTGTATCGGTGTCACGTCGTAGCCGTCTTTCTTGTCGAGGCTCACGAATGTGTTGGTGTCCTTTATTCTGTAGACGAAATTGCTTCGTCCCTGAATCATTCCCTGGTTGATGAGCTTCTGGAATGGTTCTTCCTTCACGCTCACGCCCATGTCGAACAGGAATTTGTTCCAGAAACGGCTGTAAATCAAGTGTCCGGTGGCATGTTCGCTTCCTCCCACATAGAGGTCGACGTTCTGCCAGTATTCGACTGTATCTTTTGACACCAGCGCTTTGTCGTCGTGTGGGTCCATATAGCGGAGGTAATATGCTGATGAACCTGCGAAGCCCGGCATGGTGTAGAGCTCGATGTGGAACACGGTCTTTTCGTCAATCAATGAGTTGCTGACTACCTTGCGGTTCACTTCGTCCCAGCCCCAGCATGTGGCGTTGCCAAGTGGCGGTTCGCCTGTTTCTGTAGGCAGGAACTTGTCCACTTCCGGCAATTTCACCGGCAGGCAGTCTTCCGGAATCATCGTAGGAATGCCGTTCTTATAGTAAACCGGGAACGGTTCGCCCCAGTATCTCTGGCGTGAGAAGATGGCATCGCGCAGGCGGTAGTTCACTTTCACGCGTCCCAACTCTTGTTCGGTCACGAATTTCTTGGTCGCTGCAATTGCCTCTTTCACGGTGAGTCCGTTGAGCGAGAATCCCTTGTAGGCAGTCTTGCCTTCCATCGGTGAATTCATCACGATTCCGTCCTTTGCATCGTAGCTTTCTTCGCTCACGTCGGCTCCTTCAATCAACGGAATAATCGGCAAGTCGAAGTGCTTTGCGAAGGCATAGTCGCGGCTGTCGTGTGCTGGCACTGCCATGATTGCACCGGTGCCGTAGCCTGCCAGGACGTACTCTGCCACGTAGATAGGGCACTTGTCGCCTGTTATCGGGTTGATGCCGTAAGCTCCGGTGAATACGCCGGTCACGGTGTGGTCAATCATGCGCTCACGCTCGGTGCGTCCCTTCACATATTTGATATATGCATCCACGTCGTTGCGCTGTTCGGCTGTCGTGACCTTGTCTACAAGTTCGCTCTCGGGCGCAAGTACGAAGAAGGTCACGCCAAACATTGTGTCGGCACGAGTGGTGAATATGGTGAAATCAACGTCGGAGTCTGCCACTTTTATCTTCACTTCGGTTCCTTCCGAACGTCCAATCCAGTTTTTCTGTGTTTCTTTGATGGAATCGCTCCAGTCGATGGAATCGAGTCCGTCGAGCATACGCTGGGCGTATGCAGACACACGCAGACACCACTGGCGCATCTTCTTCTGTTCCACGGGATAACCGCCTCGCACGCTCACTCCGTCCACGACTTCATCGTTGGCAAGCACGGTTCCGAGTTTCGGGCACCAGTTCACCATCGTCTCTCCCAGGAACGCTATGCGGTAGTTCATCAGCGTGTCGCTCTTCTGCTTCTCGTCCATTGCGTTCCATTCGTTGGCGCTGAACTCGATTTCTTCGCTGCAAGCCACGTCGATTCCTTCGGTCCCCTTCTCTTCGAAGTGCTTGATGAGACGCTCGATTGGCTGCGCTGACTGACATTTGTTGCAATAGAAGGAGTTGAACATCTTCTGGAATGCCCATTGGGTCCAGTGGTAGTAGGACGGGTCACACGTGCGCACTTCACGGTCCCAGTCGAAGCTGAATCCGATTTTGTCGAGTTGCTCACGATAGCGTGCAATGTTGGTGTTCGTAGTCACTTCCGGATGCTGTCCTGTCTGTATGGCGTATTGCTCTGCCGGCAGTCCGTAGGCATCATAACCCATCGGGTTGAGCACATTGAATCCCTGCAGTCTTTTGAACCGAGCATAAATATCGCTTGCAATATACCCCAGCGGGTGACCAACATGCAGTCCTGCTCCCGAAGGATAGGGGAACATGTTGAGTACATAATACTTCTTCCTGTTGACATCCTCAGTCACGTGGTACACTTTGTCTTCTACCCATCGTTTCTGCCATTTCTTTTCAATCTCCTTGAAATTGTATTCCATCTTTTTCGGTTGTTTATTTCGTCAATCTATTTCATTCCTAATTTAATTTGCAAATATACGAATTAAATGGCAATGATAAGGCTTCTTCGCCCAAAATCTCTCTATATAATGGATTTGTGCCATACTTCATGCTCGGTTTTGCAATGTAGGCTGCAGGAAAATAACTGGAAGAACTGGATTTGGAAGATTCGGCTTTTATGGACGGTGAAATTGCTTATCTCTACAGGGCATAGAAAGTTGCACTGAAGATGATGCCGGGTGAGGACGCAAGCACCCTATGAAGCCAGTGTCCAAAACCAAATGAAGTCTGAGTTTCAAAGTAAAAAAATGCAAAACTACCTACAGCTTGCGTGAAGCATTTACCCCGCCTATTAGCCAGTTTTTGCTCCCTAGTCAGAGAAAATTTTTTTCCTGGTCAGAAAAATAATTTTTCCTAGGCAGGAAAATAAAAGGCTCTCTGAAGCCACTTTATGGGGTCTGTCTGAACTATACATAAAGCCGGATTTTCCTTTCGGATTATCCGGCTCCAGTATCGTGTTTGTCGCTTGCCTGCATCTTGCTTTTATCTTACTTGCATCTTGCAGACAGCCGATTTTGTTCAGGCTTTTTGTTGCGCCCGTCTCAGTATCTCAGTAGTTTTTTATGCCACGTCCTATCTTAGTGTCTTAGGCGTATTATCCAGCCCCGTCCAGTCCTAGTGTCTCTGGCGTCTTACTGAAACTCTTGGGGCTGCGCTGCCTGAAGATGAACTGCTCTTGCTGCTTTTCTCTGCCTTGCTGGTGCTTCGTGCTGCAGTGCGTGAGGTTCTTGTAGTTGTCTTCTTTGCCTTCTTGCTGCTTGCCTCGGCTGCTGCGATGGAATCGCGCTTGGCAAGTTCTGCTGAGTCGACTGGAGTTGCCCAGATGTGGCCCTCGAAGTCCTTCATCTGCTTCTCGATGTGTTTCTGCTCCTTTACAAGGGCTGAATCGCTGGCGGCTGTCTGTGCAAGTGATTTGCCCTGCATGTTGGTCGTCATGTAGATTTTGCCTTTGTACTGGTTGGTGTCGAAGAAGTCTGCCATCGACATGGTTGCTGCATTGTTGATGTTGCTGGTCATCACCATGTGCTGGCTCAGGTAAGGCTCGATGTCCTCAATCTTTACCCAGAACAGCGGATATTTGGTGCTGCCTTCCTCGTCGCCCATCGTGAAGATGTCTGCGTTTCGGTGAAGCACCGGGCAGATGGCAACCACGCGGCTGTGGTAGGTGGCTGTGTTTTGGTCGAAGTAATTGCTTTCCTTCACGAAGTAACTCAGCACTTCCTCCGACGGGATTCTGCTTTGGTCGACTTTGATGCTGTTGCCTTCTATCTCGTAGGGGATTTCATAGCGGTCGAGCATGTCCTTGAAGTGCATGCGGTTTTCCTTTGTGAAGTTCTCTGTGCCGTTGATGTCGTAGACGTACGCAGGAATCTTGCCGACATTGAGCAGCTGGAAGAGGACTGTGAACAGGTTGACGCGTCCGTCAGTCGGTTCCACCGGATAATACAACGGTGCATTCTCGTCTTTCCTCAGGTCCAACTCTCTGTAGATGTCGCGTCGCCACACCACGTCTTCGGGCATGTTGACTGATGTGGGGAACATCAGGCTTGCTCGGCTTGTGGCTTGGTTTGCTGTCTTGGCACCGGTTTTCGTGCCGGTCTTTGCGCCCGACCTTGCAGCGTTTTCCGCAATGCGGCTCTTGGCAGGCTGAGCACTTGCGCTCATCACAAGTCCCAACCCAATCAATGCTGTTATTATTGTTCTTTTCATGTCTGTACTTATTCTCTTCGAAAGTTCTTGTTGGTTTACGAATGTCCTTGTCAACTTTGCCTGGTTTGCGGAAGTTCTCATCCGCTTCATTCGATTTGCGGAAGTTCTCATCCGCTTCATTCGATTTGCGAAAGTTCTTGCTTGTCTTACGGTCTATTCGTTAGTTTACTATCACCTCCATTGCCGTTGGCAACACACGCTCGATTCCGTCGGGACCTACGGCATGTACACGGGAAATGTAGAATCTTCTGCCTCGCTTGAGCTTGCGGAACATCTCGCGCTGGCGGTCGGTGAAGCTCGATGATTTCGATACTTCGGGAATTGCGTTGCCCATTCCATCGAAGAATGTTGCTTCGAACGAAGTCACCTTGAACTCGATGTCGAGAAGTCCGTCGTCAATCGCTGCATTGATTCCCGCTGCTTTCAGCAATGTTGCCAGGCTGATGGGCTGTCCTCCCTTGTATCTGCTTGCGTTTCCTTCTTTGTCGTTGTAGCTTATGTAGGCTGTCGGGTCGGGCAGTTTCCTTACGTGGAAGGTGAATTTGCCCATCTCCTGCTGTCTGCCTTCGTTCTCGGCTGTGACGGTTATAATTACGTCCTGACCTACTTTCGAGGGCACTGCGATGTACTGGCCGTCACCTTTCTTGGTGAGCGAACCGCCAGTCATCGTGGCATTTATCTTGTTGACCGGCACTCCCGGCACACTTACGCTGATTGGGTTCTGATAGCCGGCATAGAGCATGTTCATCATCGTGGCAGACACTGTAGCCGTTGGTTCCACTACTGTGTAGGGCTGGGTGAACTCTCTGCGGATGGTTTCACCGTTGCCGTTGCGCATCAGCAGATAGCCCTTGAGGGTGAATTCACCGGTGGAATTGCAGACGGTTTCGTAGCGTCCGTTGCCGGACTTGAGCAGGGTGTTGCCTATGTAGATGTCCGGACGTGCTGTGGTGTCGACTGCTGCCATGATGATTTGTGCGGAGAACTTGCCGCCTCTCACCACTGTCTGTGACGTTGGAATCACGTATGCGTTGATTTCGTTCACTCTCACGTCCTTGATGTCGATGTTCGACACCAGCTGGTGGAGCACCACGCCTTCAGCGCTTCTCACGTCGCTCTGCAGTTTGGAGAGGAGTGTGACTGACGCAATCGCCGGTGTGTTCTCAAACATGTATTGCTGCCAGTTCTTGCCGAGGAGCTTGCCTTTGGCTGGCACTTCGGTGGAGAGGTTGTCGGACACAATCTTCTTCATTCCTGCATCGTTTATCATCTTTGTGATGTAGTCTCTGTATGAATTGATTGCATGGTACAGCTTCTTGCCTTTGCCGATTCCTGGGGCGAGCATCACGTGTGTGGCTGCTTCCAGATTGTCTTTCCTGCTTATGTTGTGTATGTCGCCGTCGTCTCCGTCTGCTTCATGCACGATGTCCCACTTCAGACTTTCTGCAAACTGATACAAGGAGTCGGACTTGGAGTGAACCAGCTTGGCTTTCTCGTACCATTCGCGGGTCTTCTCCGGATTCGTCTTCATTGCCTCGTCCAGTGCCTTGTAGAGGGTCTCGTTCTGGGATGTGGCATTCTGCTTTGTCCGGTTAAGTCCTTCATCTACGAGTGAAAATCCATTGAGCACATCCGAGCTGATGTTCAATGCAAGCATTGCCATCAGTACGACGTACATCAAATTGATCATTTTCTGACGTGGAGATAGTTTCCGTTTTCTTACTGCCATGTCTTTCCTTATTCACTCTTTGTTGCTGGACCTGTTATATTCACTTTCAGAGCTTCAACCATGCGTGCATAGAGTCGGTTGAGTTCTTCCAGTTGGGCTGCGAGTTTGTTTGTCTGCTCGTTTACTGTATCGATTGTAGCGCTCTGTGTGCCTACGCTGCGCAACTGCATCTCGTAGAAGCGGTTGATGCCGGTGAGCGTGCGGTTCATGGTCTCCATCTCCTCGGAGTCGCGTGTGAGTCGTGCTGACTGCTCTGCCACTTTTTTGAGGATTTCGGTGAGTTCCTTCAACTGGTCTACGTATGTCTGGGTTGCTTCCTGCATCTCCGGACACATGCCTGCAAACTGTGCTGACATGGCTGGAGAAGTGGCAATGGCATTTGCCAGTTGTGCTGGGTCAATTGTGCCTCCGGCTGTTTCGGCTGAGGCTTGCTCTGCGTTGCTTCCCATAATGATTGTACCACCGGCAGGGATTCCACCTCCGATGACTACTGTTGCGTTGCCTGCAGACATATTGCCTGTGGTCAGATTGCCAGCGGCATCACCTGCCACATTTCCTTCAGCATCACCTGCCGCTGCATCTGCAGCCTCCTCTGCTTTCAGTGCCTTATCCTTGTTCTCGAGCTTGACTTCATCGTACGGACGTTCGAATCCGGCGAGGAAGAAGACGAACACTTCTGTTCCCATTCCAAGGAAAAGCATGAGGTCTGCTCCTGCGATGTGGGTCAACTTGAACAGTGCACCCAGAATCACGATTGACGCACCCCAACTGTATGCATAGTTCAGGAACATCTGTCCTGGTCTGCTGTCCATCCAGGCCTGCATCCTGGAGATTATATTTTTCTTTCGAGCCATTCTTCAGTATCGTTTATGTATTTGTTATTTCTCTGTTTCTATATATACAATAGGTCTGTTGCTTGTTGCTTTCTCAAGAGACCTTTACTTATTTCTTCTGCTTTGAGGCAGTTCCCACCTGGGTTCTCACGCATCGGAATCCGATGAATGACCTGCCTACGTTCTGGTATTCGGATGTACGCCAAGCTGACTTGATGAAGCTTTCCGGGTCTTTCCATGAACCTCCGCGCACGGATTTTCTCTTCAGCGCATACGGGTCTTCGATTGCTGCATTGTAGGTGAGGGTCGGGTTCATGTCGCTCATCGACAGGATTCCTGCTTCGGTGTAGACGGTGGAAGTCCATTCGGCTGCGTTGCCTGCCATGTCGTAGAGTCCGTTGGAGTTGGCTGAGTAGATGCCTACCTTCGATGTTATGAGGTTTCCGTCCTTGGTGTAGTTGCCTCGGTCGGGCTTGAAGTTGGCATAGTAACAGCCTTTGTCGCTCTTCACGTCTTCGTTCTCCCATGGCAGCTCGTTGCCTTCCTTGCCTCGTGCTGCATATTCCCATTCGGCTTCGGTCGGGAGACGGTATCTCTGTACGAACTTGGCATTTGCTCCGAGTCCGCGCATCAGGTAGTCGGTTCTCCAGTTGCAATAGGCATTTGCCTGTTCCCATGTCACTCCCACAACCGGATAGTCGTTGTAGTTGGGGTGGCTGAAGTAGAGGCGCATGTAGATTTCGTTCTCTGCGTTCTGGAAATCGTTGACCCAGCATGTTGTGTCGGGATATACGTTTACTATATATGTGTTCACGAAGTCCCACATGCTTGAGAGCGGACGGGTGATTGTCTCACGGTGGATTCGTCCTTCGTCGTCGATGTATGCTGTGTCTTTTGAAATCATCACCACTTCATTCGGGTCGGTGGCAATGTCTGTGTTGAGGTTTCTTTCCTCCGGGTTCAGACGGTACTTGCGCTTTGCTGCCATCGCATAGTCGAATGTCTCGTAGCGGTAGTTCATCTGACTTGCATCCAGCATCTTCGAACCGTCGAACGGATGGTAGGTGTAGACGCTGTTGAGAATCTCGGTCTCTTGCTCGTCGGGATTCTTCCATGGCAGGGCTTTTGCCCAGTTGAGGTGTGGAGTGATTGGGTCGCCGTTCTTGTCTTCCTCTATTCTGTATTCATCGTAGCCTGCATCGGCAAGTCGTTCGCGAAGGATAGAGTCGCGCACCCACTGCACGAACTGTCGGTATTTGGAGTTTGTGACTTCTGTCTCGTCCATCCAGAATGCATCTACAGAGATTTCTCTCTCCGGCATTTTCTTTCCCCAAAGGCTGTCGATCTTGTCTGTACCCATCTTGAGCGAACCTCGTTTGATGAGCACCATTCCGTAGGGTGCAGGCTCGGAGATGGATGTGCCTCCCACGCCTGTCACTTCTCCGCCCATGGCATCGGCGTTGCCGCCTTTGCTGCTCATACATGAAACGACGATGGTGGATAGAACCAAAATGCCTACTGCAAATAATCCTTTTCTCATATATTCTCTTTCTCTCTTTTTTATCTTTGTGTCTTTACGTTTGACTCTCTGTCCTTGCGAAGCCTTGCCTCTCTTTCTGCCGCCTTACAGGAATCTCACGCTCTTGTGCAGGTTCTTGCCTTTCTTGAACAGGTCGAGGTTCGTCTTGTATTTCAGCACGATTTCGTGCGAGCCGTTTTGCAGTCCAACTCCCTGGGTGTACATCTGGTAGGAATAGCCGAGCTGTATTCCATGGAAAATTCCTCCAATCATTGCGGTGACGGAGATGTCGGGGCAGTAGCCGATGCCTGCATAGAACTTCTTTGCCTCGAATTCGTAGGTGCATTTGCACTGTATGTCCTCTCTCCACGACTGAAGGTCGGACTGCACCATCAAGGCTGGCTGTAGAGATAATAACGTGTTTTTTATCTTTATATTGCCTCCTGCCATAAAATAAAATACGCGTGAGACTTCCACCTCGTACTTCTCACCCATATTGATTGTGGGTGACATCAGATGTTGACCGGACAGCCCAATCCACAGTTTCGGACTGTAGTAATAGAGTCCTGCACCGAGGTCTACTGTCTTTCCGTCGGTGGATGAGGTAGGGAATGCCGGGTCGGACGCATCTTCCAGAATCATGTCGCCCGGGTCGATGGTTTCGCTCATCATCGCTCCCTGCACGCCCAGTGCCAGCCGTCCTTTCTGCCCGATTTTCACGTTGAAGGCATACTGCACTGATATCTCCGTTGTCTTGAAGATTCCGATTTCATCGCTCAGCAGACTTACGCCGGCTCCGTGGCGCGGACTGAGGAAGTAGACCGGCATGCTTGCTCCTGCATACATGGTGCGAGGCGCATTGTCGTATCCCACCATCTGGAGCGAGTAGGCGAGTGCCACGTCCAGCATTCCTTCTGTTCCTGCCACGGCAGGGTTGTAGAAGGATTTCAGTGCTGTGAAGTCGGAGTACTGCACATCCCACTGGGCTTGTACTGTCTGAAAGCTCAGGGCAAGCACCGTGACTATTGTCGTGAATCTTCTTTTCATTAACTAATCTAACTTATCTCGTCTGCAACCAATCTTTTGCGAATGTCCGCAACTAATCTAACTAATTGTCTGCCTTTTTATTGCTCGCACCCGCGTTTTTATTTAGTTCCGGATAGGAAATGCGGGTGTGGTAGATGGTCTTGAGCCTTTCCTTGAAAATCTCTTTTGCATCGGCTATGTCCTTGAATGTTATCGGACATTCCTTGAGAAATCCTTCGTTCAACTGGCCGTCGACAATGTTGTCCACCATGTTGCTGATGGTTTCCTCGGTGTATTCCTTGAGGCTGCGTGATGCTGCCTCCACTGCATCTGCCATCATGAGGATGGCTTGTTCCTTGGTCTGCGGGTTTGGTCCCGGGTACTGGAACAGTGATTCGTCCACTTCCTCGTCGGGATGTTCGTTCTTGTAGGTGATGAGGAAATACTTGGTCTTGCCCGTTCCGTGGTGTGTGCGGATGAATCCTTTTATCTGCTCTGGCAGATTGTATCTCTCGGCAAGCAGCAGTCCGTTGGTCACGTGTGAGATGATGACTTCCGCGCTCTTCTTCGGGTTCAGATGGTTGTGCGGATTGCCTCCTGCCTGGTTCTCGGTGAAGAATACCGGGCGTTCGAGCTTTCCTATGTCGTGGTACAAGGCTCCGGTTCTCACGAGCTGTGGGTTGGCACCAATCTTCTTTGCCACTTCGGATGCGAGGTTTGCCACTTGCATTGAATGCTGGAATGTGCCTGGAGCTTCCTCCGACATTTTCTGCAGCAGTGTGTTGTTGATGTTCGAGAGTTCCACAAGGGTCACGTCGCTGATGAAGCCGAACACTTTCTCCATCACCCAGAACAGTGGATAGATGAAGAGCAGGAGCAGACCGTTGACGCAGAAGTAGATGTAGATTCTCCGGTCGAGGTCGCTTACCACGGCGCCTGCAGCAAACTCAAAGGCTGTGTACACGGCACAGTAGGTGACGGTGGCAATGATTGCCGTGTGGATGATTTGCGACCGCTGGTTGAGTTCCCTCAGATTGAGGATTACCATGAATCCTGCCGTCATCTGGAAGAAGATGAACTCGTAAGGATTGGTGAGCGCCAGCGACATGAGCAGAACCATGCACACATGGAAGGTGAGGGCTGTGCGCGAGTCCATGAACACGCGTATGATTATCGGCACCATGCAACATGGGATGATGAACACATGGAGGAAATGCCGGGCGACCATCAGCGATGCAATGACGCAGAACAGTGTGATGAGCGAGAATAGCAGGATGACGCACCGTGTGTTCTCGATGTAATCGGGACGGAACACGGAAAGATAGGTGATGAGGATGACGATGATGAAAGCCACGATTGCGGCTTGTCCCCAAATCAGTATTGCCGATGTACCGCTCTCGTTCTGCTGCTTTTCCAGTACGGCTTCGTAGGACTTCAGCTTCTGGTAGATTTCCTCGGTCACCAGTTCGCCTCTGTCCACGATTTTTTCGTTCACTCTCACAAATCCTATGTTCGATGTAATCGCATCGTATTCGCCTTCCAGTTCTTCCTGCGATTTCATCGGTTCATACTGCAGGTTCTCTGTGAGTATGGTGTTGATATTGAGCTTGCTGATTTCTGACGGCGGGAAACTGCTTTCGTCGTGGTGTACGATGAAATGGTAGGCATCGTGCAGTGTCAGCACTTGGTCGAGCGGTATGAGTGTGGCATGATTGTCCTGGATGATGCGTATGTGGCTTGTGCCGATGGCTTTGAGGCTGTCGTAGTCGGTGCTTTGCATCACTCCGTGCTGGTAGACACTGTCGAACATCTCTGCCACATGCTTTTTCAGGCTTTGGCTGCAGTCGAGGCTTTCCAGCCGGGTTTTTGCTGCTGCTTCTGCGTTTCCGTCGCAATTGAAATATGGCATGAAGTAGCGGGCAATGCTGTCGCGCTTCAGCTCCAGGGTGGAATCGCTCATCTGGATATTGAACTTCTGCGTTGAAATCATCGTGCCGTAGTGCCACGGCTGGTTCAGTTCGTATGAATAGTTGAATCCGCTTGTGCGTGGCAGGAAGTAGACGATTACCGCAGTCGTGAATATTACGATGGCAATTTTGAGGAGGAGAATGCTCAGTGCATGACCTTTTTGCTTCTGACTTTTGGTCTTGGCTTTTTGCTTCAATGGAAACTTCATACGGCTTCTTTCAATAATCAAACGCAAAGATATGAAAAATTACTCAGATTTCAAGGACTTGAATGGCAGAAAGTGAATAATCTGCATGAAAAATGTGGTCTGCCTGTGGATTTATGCATGTTTTGAGCTTGCCTTCACATATAACGAGGCTTGAATATACGTGTAATCTTGCCAGCCCCCTATATATAATAAGGTGTGTTTGATGTGGATTTCCACAGTCAAACACACGCTTTGGTTTGGTCCGCTTCATGCCGAAGCCTGCCGCTCAGCTTATTTCCTGATGTTGATAGGCACCTGGCGCTTGATGGTCTGGTCCAGAGAGATGAGGGTCTCAGTTGAGTCCACGCCGGTGATGGTCTGGATTTTGTTGCTGAGGAGGTCCATCAACTGGTTGTTGTCCTTTGCGTACATCTTGATGAAGATGTAGTACTGGCCTGTGGTGCAGTGGCATTCCACAACCTCTGGAATTTTCTTGATTTCCTCCACTACCTGCTTGTAGAGGACACCCTTCTCAATCTTTATTCCGATGAAGGTGCAGGTGGTGTAGCCCAGTTTCTCCGGGTTTACATAGAATCCGGAACCGGTGATGACTTCCGACTCAATCAGTTTCTGTACTCTTTGGTGGATGGCAGCGCGTGATACACCGCATTCTGCTGCTACATCCTTGAACGGCATGCGTGCGTTAACAGAGATAAGCTCTAGTATCTTCTTGTCTAACAAATCTAATTTTACCATGACTTTTTGCGTTATTAATGAAAACTATGAGCAAAAGTAGAGAAAAAATAGTTATGCCACAAAATTTTCTGCGTATTTTTTGTGGCGACAGTGCCTTTTTGTACGATTTCTGCATTTTTGCAACTTTGCAGCTTGCTTTTTTCGACTGCCATCATGTTTGGATTTCCTCTCTCATCCGCTCTGTTGCGTGGCTTCCGCGAGAGGGTTCAGAAGTGCCCGAAAATGTTTCTGGTCAGAGAAAATTATTTTCCTGGTCTGGGAAAAAGTTTTTTCCAGTCAGAGAAAAAGTTTTTCCCAGTCAGGGAGTCAAAAAGCCCTTGTTTTGGCTCTGAAAATTGATTGGCTCGGATAAAAGTATCGTGGATGCATCATTTTTTTCAAAAACGATTGCTCTGTAAATAAAAATGTGTATCTTTGCGGCTGAAATCCCTTTGGAGGATAACACCAATGACTAAAACTTGCACCATCAAATATGTGCATGGACTCTCTCGGGTGTTTGGGCTTTTGACCCAAGTTCGGATAAGTGCTCTTCGTGAGTATACCAGTCTCTAAACGCGAATGTGATGAAGATATATAGACAACATATTATTAACTTATTACTAATTAAAACATTAACTGTATGAACAAGAGATTACTATTGTTATGTTCGACAATGTTGATGAGCGTGATGTCTTTTGCGCAGTGGGAACAGCCTACTATCGCAAAGTATTTCCCGTCTTCGACTTATGCCGAAATGGCTGTCTCTACAGCTGCAAAAGATGGTGTTGCCGGTGACACAACCGTGTACTATCTTTTAAACATTGAAGCTCCAGGATTCCTGACTGGCGGTACTGCGGCCAGCCACAGCCAGTGGTCAACCAACGCTGTGGTTAAGGAAACTGGAAACAAAGTCATTGTCATGAAGTATTATGCCAATGACAGTACTGAATGGGATGGAAAGACCTATGAAATCAAAGACTGGTACAAAACTAAGTACTACAATGTCTTCCCAACTTCCAATTATGCAATGTTCATAGACCGTGCTAGTCAGGAAAACTACATGTGGGAAATTGAACCGCAAGGCGGAAACGTTTACTACATAAGCGTTGCTGACGTAAACCCGGAATATAACGATGCGGTTCTGGGATACAACGATTCTCACCTTGGATTCAATGACATGGACGAAGACTATGCTGCCGACGAAACAGGTGCAACAAAGCCTCTTACTCCAATGCTTGACCCAAGCGTAGAAGTCGACTATGATGTGAGCGAAACAAGTATTCACATCAAGTGGGCTTTCATTCCAGAAGCAATTTACAATGACTATCTTGCTGCAATCGAAGTCTATAATGCAGCAGTTGCTTTAGGTGAATATATTGAAAGCGTAAAGACTGATTATCCAAATGTTGACGTTTCTGCAGCAGAGGCTGTTTACAACAACACCTCATCTACAACAGAAGAGCTCACTGCTGCCAAGACTGAACTTTCAGAAGTTGTACGTGAGTTTGAAGTACTGGCAGTCCTTGACGGCGCTTCAGAGGATCATCCGAAGGACGCTACCAGCTTGCTGACCAACCCAGACTTCTCTGAAGGAAGCACCAATGGCTGGACTTGTACATTCGTAAAAGGCACTTCTGCCACAAATATAGGTTACCAGAGCGCTTCTTACACTAATGGTGACGTGACAATAAGCGGATTCATCGAGGCATGGGCAGCTGCCAACACCACATTCAACAAGAGTCGTTCATACCGTGCAATCGGTGATGCTGAACTGAGCCAGACTATCAATGGTCTGCCTGCCGGCAAGTATGTTCTTACCGGTGACTTCATCGCAGTCAACCAGGATGGCAATGCAGATCCGGTAGAAGGAGTTCAGTTGTTCGCAACTGGCGGTGGCATCGACATGTACACAACCATTTCCACAGGCAACAATGCTCCTGAGCGTTTCGAACTGACATTCATCAGCGGTGGTGGCGACATCACAATGGGTCTGCGCACAAACAACGCATCTGCAAACTGGATTGCTGGTGACAACTTCACACTCGTTTATTATGGAGAGGTTTCAGAAGACCCATACAAGGTGGTTCTCGATGCTGCTGTGGCATCGGCTGAAGCTAAATATCCAAATATTGACGACGTTGTTGCAAACGCTGACGTAAAGGCTGAGTATTCAAAGGTTCTTGACGAGGCAAAGAATGCAACTGACGAGTATCAGGCAATGAACGAATCATTGACAGCTGCAATCAAGGCTCTCGACAATTCAGTGAGTGAATATACAACTTTCGCTGGCTACATGGAAGAGAACCAGACTAAGCAGGAGACATTTAACGAAACTAAGTTCGCTGGTGTAAGTGAACTTCTCGGTGACCTCTACATGGAATGGGAGGAAGCATACAACGACGGAACTGCTACTTCTGAATACATCGCAGCTGCAGAGAAACAGATGAGCGACGTAATCATCAGCTACATCACTGCAAATGCAGAGGATGGCGACGAGCTGACAGCTCTTATCACCAACCCGAACTTCGACACTAAGTTCTCAGGATGGAGCACAACTGGCACAAATCCTGCATGGGGCGGTATCAGCGAAAATACACAAGGAACCCTTGCTGGTGTAACTATGGAATCAGGTAATGCTGAGGTTTATCAGGCAGCATTTGACATGTATCAGGTTATTCCTAACATGCCAAAGGGAAGCTACAAGTTGACTTGTCAGGCATTTGAGCGTAACGACGGTGTAGGATCTTACACAGGAGGCAGCAATGCAGCTTCAGACTACGGAACTTATGGCGATGCAAACATCTTCGCTGTTCTGTACGCTAACGACACTCAGACAAAAGTGAACCACATCTACAAGTATGCATCTACAGACCAGTTGTTCTCAGATGGAACATGGTGGGACGACACTAATGTCGGAACCGATGAAACTCCTGCTTACATTCCAAACGGAATGCCAGGTGCAAACTATCACTTCTACAACAACGAGCAGCAGGACTATGTAGTCAATCTCTACTTCACAGTAGCAGAAGACGGTGACAGCGTTCGTATCGGTGTCAAGACTGAAGCAACAACCGGTTGGGTAATCTTCGACAACTTCCGCCTCTTCTATCAGGGCGCAGGTGCTGACGCTTACAAGGCTCAGATCGACGAACTCACAGCATCTCTTAACTCAGTATTCGACGACGCTGAATACTACGGATCAGACGCTCAGGACAAGGCAACAGCTGCTATCAATGCAATGGCAGACGCTTACGCTTCAGGCAGCGGTGACGCTTGTATGACAGCTACAGCCCAGGCTCAGGAAGCATTGACTTATGCCAAGACTTCAATCACAGACTACCAGAATCTCTCCGATGTTTATGGTACACTCAGCGAAGCTCTCGAGACTTATCAGGAAGTAGCAGACGAGGCAGTCATCGCAAAAGGAATGGACATCATCGATGCAATCGAACCAGGTATCGACAACAAGAGCCTTACAAACGCAGAGGCTGAAGACCTCTACAAGCAGGCAAACCTCATGGTTAGCGCAATTCAGACTTCTGCAACATTGAACGAAGCAGGTATCGACACTTCTGTTGCAACTGAAGAGAATCCAGTTGACGTGTCAGCAGTAATCGTCAACGCTACATTCGACACAGTGGGTGACTTCACAGGCTGGAGCGGTTCAAGCTTCGGTGCAGGCGGTACAACTTCTACATGTGCAGAGCGCTACGCAATGGACTTCGACACTTATCAGGATCTCGGTGGTCTGCCAGCAGGTTACTACATCTTGAAGGCTGATGGTTACTATCGCCGTGGTAGTGGTGCAAACGACTATGCAATTGAACTTGCTAACCCAGACTCAGCACGCTTCGTACAGCTCTACGCTACTTCATCAGTAGGTGAAGTATCTAATTCGGTAGCTTCAATCTCAAGCGCAGCTCTCACTGCTGACCAAGTAACCGAAATCGGTACTACAACAAGTGGATGCTCAAGCTTGACTGCAGAAACTGGTACTCTCTATGTTCCAAACCACATGGCTGCAGCTAACGCTTGGTTCGAGGCAGGATACTACAACAACTCAACCGCTGCCGTTGAGGTAGGCGAGGACGGTGTTCTCCGTATCGGTGTCAAGACAGTTGGCAGAAAAGGCTTCACTGAAGACTGGGCAATCTTCGACAACTTCGAACTCTACTATCTTGGAACAGCTGCTCCAACAGCTATCGAAGACATCAACGAAGCAGAAGAAGTTGCAGCCAAGGGTATTTACAACCTCGCAGGTCAGAAACTCTCTGCACCTCAGAAGGGAATCAATATCATCAACGGCAAGAAAGTATTGGTTAAGTAATTCAAACTTGATGGTTACGCAATCAAACGCATTGATTAAGTAATTCAAACTTGATGGTTACGCAATCAAACGCATTGATTAAGTAATCATACAAACCAAATACAACAATACAGATGCTCGGAGGAAACTCCGGGCATCTTTTTTGTCTCTAACTCCAAATAATTGAAAATCCTGCTCTCTGTTTCAAAGTTTTTTCTTATCTTTGTATTGTGTTATGCATTTGCAGTTTCTCTGCCATATATGGATGGCTGCATAAGCTGCAGAAAACATGAGCCAACGGCGGCGTAAGTTATAACCCGCCCATAACCTGAATGGCGGTTTTGGTTCCGCCCATTATATATAAATAAGGTGTACACTGATTGATGAAAGAAGAATTTGACATACACGAGGAACAATACGTAGGCAGCAGCAAAGAGAAAGACTTCGAGAATGCTCTTCGCCCGCTTCGCTTCAGCGACTTCTCGGGTCAGGCAAAGATTGTCGAGAACCTGAAGATATTCGTTGAAGCAGCCAAGTATCGTGGAGAACCTCTCGACCACACTCTGCTCCACGGTCCTCCAGGACTAGGAAAGACAACCCTCTCGCAAATCATTGCCAACGAATTGGGGGTTGGCTTCAAGATGACATCAGGTCCGGTGCTCGACAAGCCAGGTGACTTGGCTGGCATACTCACTTCACTCGAACCCAACGATGTGCTCTTCATCGACGAAATCCACAGACTCAGTCCTGTGGTGGAGGAATATCTCTACTCGGCAATGGAAGACTATCGCATCGACATAATGATTGACAAGGGTCCGTCAGCACGCAGCATTCAGATTGACCTCAATCCATTCACACTGGTCGGCGCAACAACACGCAGCGGACTCTTGACTGCACCTTTGCGTGCACGCTTCGGAATCAACCTCCACCTGGAGTACTACGATGCCGAGGTACTGACCAAGATTATCATGCGAAGCGCCAACCTTCTCAATATCCCTTGCGAGACAAAGAGCGCATACGAGATAGCAAGCCGCAGCCGCGGAACCCCACGTATTGCCAATGCACTGCTGAGGCGAGTACGCGACTTTGCCCAGGTGAAGGGCAACGGCACCATAACCACAGAGATTGCAAACATCGCACTCGAGGCTCTCAATATCGACAAGTATGGACTCGACGAGATCGACAACAAGATTCTCCTCACCATCATCGACAAGTTCAACGGAGGACCAGTGGGCATCGGCACCATTGCCACTGCAGTAGGCGAGGAATCGGGAACAGTGGAGGAAGTCTACGAACCGTTCCTCATCAAGGAAGGTTTCCTGAAGCGCACTCCGCGTGGACGTGAAGTGACTGAACTTGCGTACAGCCATCTCGGACGCACAATGTCTGCATCCAAAGGCGGTGGAATGAACGACCTGTTTAATTGACAGTACTTATGGCAAATCTAAAAGGACTATTAAAAGATACGGCAATCTACGGACTGAGCAGCATCGTAGGACGATTCCTCAACTATCTGCTTGTTCCGCTCTACACCCACTGCATGCCCAAGGACTCAGGCGACTACGGCGTGAGCACGAACATCTATGCTTACACTGCTTTGATACTGGTCATCCTCACCTTCGGCATGGAGACCACCCTCTTCCGCTTTGCCAACAAAGAGGGCGAGAAACCGGACACGGTTTTCTCCACAGGCTTCTCGATGATTGCAATCCTTACAGCCATCTTCCTCATAGGTGTGACACTCTTCATCTCGCCCATAAGCAATGCGCTGGGCTATGCCGACCATCACGACTATCTGTTGATGATGGCAGTAGTAGTGTCGTTGGATGCTTTGCAGGCACTGCCGTTCAGTTACCTGCGTTTCCAGAAGCGGCCGATACGTTTTGCATCGCTGAAGTTGCTCTTCATCCTACTGAACATCGGACTCAACTGCATCTACTTCCTTTGGCTTGGCAAGACTGAGGTGTTCTATGTGTTCTGCATCAATCTCTGGTGCACAGGATTCATCACACTTTTGTTCATCCCGGGACTGTTCAAAATCAAATGGCATGTGGACGGCAAGCTCATGAAGCAGATGGTTCTCTATTCATGGCCACTGCTCATCCTCGGAATTGCAGGCATTCTCAACCAGACAGCCGACAAGATGATTTTCCCTTTGGTCTATCCCGACAGAGGTGACGCAGAAGTCCAGCTGGGAATCTACGGCGCTTGCGTGAAGATAGCCATGATCATGGCAATGATAACCCAGGCATTCCGCTATGCCTACGAACCCATCGTCTTTGCAAAGAACAAGGACAACGACAAGAATGAGTACTATGCCTCAGCAATGAAGTACTTCATCATCTTCACTCTGTTGGCTTTCCTCTGTGTGGTTGGCTACATGCCAATACTGCAGCACTTGATTGGTGCCGACTACAGGGAAGGACTCAAGGTCGTGCCTATAGTCATGGCTGCAGAAATCATGATGGGAGTGTACTTCAACCTCTCGTTCTGGTACAAGTTGATTGACAAGACTATGTACGGCGCAGTGTTCTCGTTCGTGGGATGCGCAGTGCTGTTCGCAGTCAATATCTGGGGAATACCACGCTATGGTTACATGGCGTGTGCATGGGGAGGTTTTGCCGGATATGGCACAGCAATGGTGCTGAGCTATGTGGTTGGACAGATAAAGAATCCAATCAACTATCCGGTCAAGAGCATCCTGATTTATGTGCTGCTGGCTGTAGTGCTGTTTGCAGCAATGGAATTCGTGCCAAATGACTGGTCAATGATAGGGCAGTTGGCAGTGAATACTCTGCTCATCCTGCTCTTCGTGGCACACATCATCTACCACGACTTTCCGCTGAGCCACTTGCCAATTGTCGGCAAATATTTCAGGAAGTGAGGACGAAACCATCGATAGAATACGAACCCTGCAATGGTACGAACCCATCGGTGAAGTGCTGAGCAGGTAATTGTACGAACCCATCGGTAAGATGTAAAGCTAACATAATACGAAACCAACAATAATACAAGTAGCAATGAAACGAATTTTGGTGTCTTTATTCAGTCTCCTGGCATTGGTTGCCAGAGCAGACGAGGGAATGTGGATGATTGGAAACATCTCTGCAAGAACAGACAGCGTGCTCCAGTCTCTTGGATTGAAGCTCACGCCAAGTGAGATTTACAATCCCAATGGTGCTGCACTCAACGATGCAATCGTCATGTTCGGTGGCTTTTGTTCCGGAGTTGTAGTCAGTCCCGATGGACTCGTGTTCACCAACCACCATTGTGGCTTTGATGCAATACAGTCGCATTCAACCACAAGGCACGATTATCTGAAGAACGGATTCTATGCAAAGAAGCAGAAAGACGAACTGCCCAATCCGGAACTGTACGTGGCATTCCACCTCAGTACGGTTGACGTGACAGACAGACTGCTGGAAGGAACTGACGGAATGGACCAGACACAGAAAGCGCTGTATATCGACAGCATTGCCACGATTATCCAGAACGAAGTGCTCGATACACTCAACCGCGTGTACGGTGAAATCACTGCTTATTACAAAGGAAGCAAATACTATCTGTCGGTTTACCAGCGCTACGACGACATCCGTCTTGTGTGTGCTCCGCCCCAGAGCCTTGGTAAGTTCGGTGGTGATACCGACAACTGGATGTGGCCTCGTCAGACTTGTGATTTCAGCGTGTTCCGCATCTATGCAGGCAAGGACAACAAACCGGCAGACTACAGCAAGGACAATGTGCCTTTCCATCCAAAGAAATATGCACATGTATCTACCCAGGGCTATCAGCCCGGTTCCTTCTGCATGACGTTCGGTTATCCGGGCAGCACCGACCGCTATCTGAGCAGTTACGGAATCGACAACACGATGAAGACCACCAACCATCTGCGCTATGAAGTGAGGACAGTGAAACTGGATATCCTCAAGGAAGCAATGCAGAAGGATGACAAGATAAGAATCATGTATGCGTCAAAGTATGCGTCAAGCTCCAACTACTGGAAGTTCTCGCTTGGACAAAACAAAGCACTGAACGACCTCAATGTCATCAAGGAGAAGCAGGACTTGGAACGTGAGGTGGATGAATGGGTGCGCACGAACGGCAAGACACAATACGTGGGCATGCTCGATTCACTGAAGACACTTTATGCACGCAACTTCAACGACAACTACACCATGGAGCTGATACAGGAATCGTTTGCCTCAGGAAGCGACATCCTGCAGTTCTGCCTCTCACGCTTGATACGTCGCCTGCGTGACGATGGCAGTGAAGCCGACGATTTGCAGAAGAAGATAAAAGAGACCTACAAGGACATTGACATCGACCTCGACAAGAAAGTGTTTGCTGCAATGATAAAGAACTATCGTAAGATGGCAGTCAGCAAAGACTATGAGCCTGACTTCTACGCTGGGATAGATGAGTCATTCAATGGCGACGTTGATGCCTTTACCGATGCTCTCTACTCAAAGTCTGCATTGACGGACAGTAAGAGATTGAAGGGCATACGTACCTACGAGGACATCTATTCCGATCCGATGTACGATGTTGCATTCAGCGTCCTATCCAAAGTCTATTCCCTCTATCGTGCCGACAATACGAATGAATACGAGCGATTGCTTGGCAATGCCATACGTGAGATGAACAAAGACCGTGAATACTATCCCGATGCCAATTTCACTCTGCGTATGAGTTATGGAATCGTAGAAGGTTATTCTCCTTCAGCAGAGCTCAGCTATGTATGCTACACTCTGCCTCAGTCACTGTTGGACAAGAACGAGAAGAATCCTACGAACCACGACTACGACTTGACTCCGTCAGTCCTGAAATGGTTGAAGACCGGTGACTTCGGCGATCGCTACAAGGACAAGACCATTGGTCAGATGCCGCTTTGTTTCCTCACCAACAATGACATCACTGGAGGCAACAGCGGAAGTGGAATGTTCGACGGCAACGGACGCTTGATAGGTCTTGCATTCGACGGCAACTGGGAGGCAATGAGCGGTGACCTGAAGTTCGACGAGAAACTGCAACGCACGATAGGCGTCGACATCCGCTATGTCTTGTCCGTCATCGACAAGTTCAGTAAGGGAGAGCGTATCATCAATGAGTTGACTTTGGAATAGAAGCCTATGGACTTTAATTCGAACTATCAGCGAGACGAGCATGCACGTTGGACAAGCGGGCATGATTCCGAGAGGGGTTGTGTTCATGAACCTGGTGTTGACCCTCTTTATGAGGAACACCATAAAAGGATTCAAGACAGTAACCCTGATTCTTCCGATGATTCTCATCATGGCTGTGGCGATGACTCTTCCCATGATAGTTCCCGACAATACAGCAGGCAACAGACAAACCGTGACAGCGAACGTCCGCCTTACACCCCTTATACGACGGACAGCGCTTATGCAGACAAACCAAAGACGCATCTCGTGTGGGCTGTGCTGTGTACCTTATTGTGTTGCATTCCCTTTGGCATCGTGTCAATCGTCTATGCATCGAAGGTTGAGTCCCTATGGAATATAGGTGCATTCAAGGAGGCTCATGATGCGGCTCGTAAGGCACGGCTGTGGGCATTGTGGGGCTTTGTCATTGGAATAGGCTATATCCTGCTCGCATTCATCTCTGCTGCCATTTATTTCATTTCCTTACCCGTTGACTACGGCTATGTGTGGTGAGTTCAGTTTTGCTTGATGGATAGCAACAAAAGAATAATGCCGATACTCGTACCTGCCATCCTCGTGATGGCAGGAATCGTTTATTATGTGTTCGACCCGTCAAATACAGAGCTGCCTTTCCCGAAATGTCCTTTCCATCTGCTGACCGGGTATCAGTGCCCTGCATGTGGCATCCAGCGTGCGTTCCATTGCCTGGTGCATGGAGACATAATGCAAGCATTGCAATACAATTGTTTTTTCATTGTATCCATTCCTTTCTGTGTACTTGCAATAATGGCGGAGTGGTACAACTACAGCCATCGGTTTGACTGGGCAGAGAAGATTGTAAATAGCAAGTATACCTTGATTTCCTTTGCCATTCTCTTTGTTCTTTGGTGGATTTTGAGAAATATCTTGGGTATATAACGTGTATATCATTTTTTTTCGTACCTTTGCACTGACGTGGTCTTTGAATCCATTCCAACAGACCTTGTTTTTAAAAACGATTACTACAAACTAATATTCAAACAACATGAAGAAAACTCTACTTGTCAAACTGAGCTTGGCCTCTCTGATGGCAATGGCATCTGTCGTGTCATTTGCCGGTGAGAGGTACACTTACACCTTTGACGTGAAGCGTCCGTCGGATGCTACTGAAGCTACTTCGTGCACTGTCAGGCAAACTCTGGTCAAGAGTCTTGTCGGTGCAAAATCTCTTTCTGCCCTGTCGCTGAAAGCCACTTGGACCAGTTCGTCCGGGAAAGAAACTTTCTACACGGGAAATACAACGGGCAACGACTCTGAGCAAGGTCATTGGTTCTCCAAGAGTGGAATTGCAACTGCAAAGTCAAAGAACTATTGCATCAAGGTGGTGTGGGATGCACCCGAATTCCAGGTGTCACACAACGCTGATGCAAATGCAGAGGTAGGTAACACCTACACAGTGAAGGAAGCATTCGTCTACAACTCCGACACCATTGTCTATGTGTTCAATGTCACCATCGGTGAAGCTGGCAGCGCAATGTCTGTGACTGATGACCAGCCTGTGGTGAAGGGACGAAAGAGTACTACTGACGGTTGGCTTGTACGTCCTGTAGTTCGCCAGAACGAACAAGACCCAAAGCATGAGAATTTCATCCAGGTGAATGCAGGTGACAAAATCACTCTCGGCTGCGAAATCATCGACAAGAGCAAGTATGTTTCCGGCAAGTACCAGTGGAGCAAATGCTATTGGGATGCATCAAAGAAGAAGGATATGACCAAGAGCATGCGTGCCTACAAGGATGAGGATTTCGTCCTTACCGAGAACGCTGAATACGGTGATGGCGGTCAGTATAAGTTGACTGTACGTCTGACTGATACCGACAACAAACTTGTGATCAAGAGCTATTACTATTATGTTGATGTGCAGGAAAAGCCGGGTGAACTCGTCACATGGCCTACCTACACACAGCTCACATACGATTTCCATACAGAATACCCGTCGTTGACAAGACCGACAAAGGTACACAACTTCAAGAAGCAGAATGGCAAGCCTGCCAATTACTACGCAAGCGAGTATTCAGAGGACAATCCTTACGGCGGTTGGTGGTCTGCTTTCTGGGGAGACAACCTGAACAAGGAGGTGGGAACTGACTCTGCCACTGTCTATGGTGCTGCAAAGAACATGGTCGACAAGTACGATTATGACTTCTACTATATGCGTGAGGTCATGGGTTGGCCACCGGATTTGAGTGCCCGCAATGGCTATAAGTCATTCGTATATGTCTTCGGTTCCGGACTTTCAAACGACAATACTTCAAACACTGAGCAGGGCGGTTACCAGGGCGCGACAAGCGTTGACGGTGGCTATTATGCCTGCGTATGGGCATCTTACTATCCGTTCAGCCGTTTCCGCGACGATGCTGACTCTAAGTGGAGCGATGGCGAATACCAGCGCAATGCCATGATCCACGAAGGAATCCATGCTATCTTTGCCGACCTCAATGCTTGCCAGGGTTCGTCTTGGTTCCATGAGGGAGGAAACTCATGGCTTCAGGGTCAGGTCTATGCCGAGCGCGACGGATTGCACGGCACTGCCGGATATCTGAATGCAGGAGCCGTTCTCGTGCCCCACATGCCAATCGAATGCTATTCCGGATGGCTGCAGGATGGTTCATACGGAGGTCCTGCTGCTCAGCGCGTGAATATGTACAACAGCAGCGGACAGCAGGTCTGCACTTGGAGAAACCTCATCGGTGGTGTGCAGTATGCTGATGCCTTCCCGTTTGTCCTCTCTCAGGTTTGTGGAAACGGAGTTGTGCCTTGGATCTGGAGAAACTGCAAGAACCGTGTGCTTGAGACTATCGGCGGTTCAATAGGCGACGAGAATATGCGTGACATCATCACACAGTACCGTGCCCGTCTTGCTTGGTTCGACCTCGGTGAGTGGAGGGACTCATACCGTCAGGTGGCTATCAACAGCTTCGGCACATCTGTCAAGGCTGAGTGGTCTCCTTATTGGATTGACGTGGAACCTACAACTCTTACTCCTTACCAGTCTGTTGAACTGAACGACAGTGCCGGTTGGATGGCTCCTGACACGCTGACCAACCCAGGATGGAGCGGTGCCAACTATATTCCTATCCACGTAAGCGGAGATGTGGCAAATGTAGAGTTCCGTCCTGAGGACACAAGCCTTCGTGCGCTCCTCTGCTATGCTGACAAGAACGGTACTTGCTATTACAGCCAGCCTGTACGTTGTGGTAACATGAGCATTGACTTGAGTCACAAGCCAGCCAATGGCGTCATCACTTGCGTGGTTGTAAACACAGACTATGTCTATACCGGTGAAGAGCAATTGAAGCACCACTGGGACTATCGCTTGCGTCTGGGCAAGGGTTCCAATGCAGTTGCAGCAACCAACATCCAGTGGTATCGCTTCGAGAAGACTCTCACTGACCCTGCATACGAGGAACTGATTTCTGGCATCGAGACAGTAGAGGCTGATGAGGCTGACCCATACGGGCATGAAGGCGTGAAGGTCCTTTCAAGCGATGTCCGTCCGGGTTCTACCGTACATGTTGACTTGAACGGTGCTGATGCCAGCGGAGTTGAACTCCGTGTGGTTGGTGCTTCCGGTGTTGTTGTCTCAAATGGCAAGGTCAATGCCGACGGTTCATTTGTAATGCCTACAGGCATCCCAACAGGACTTTACATCGTTACCTTCGAATATGATGGAAACAAGGATGTTGTCAAGCTGTTTGTAAGATAATGCAAGGCAACGGACAACCGCTCGCAGGCCTATAAGCCAAGGGTTCACCAATCTGCAGTACTTGCAGAACTTGAATAACGAGAATGAAAAGAAAAATGGAGGAGATCATTGCTGGTCTCCTCCATCTTTTTTTATGCGTTTATATGTATTCCGGTCGGGAATCAGTTCTCTGCGTAGGTTGCAACGATGCGCTCGTAGAGTTCCTGCTTGCCTGAAGTCATCTTAGGCTCGCCGTTCTTCTTTCCGTATTCGTACACATCTTCGAGGGTGAGCTCGCCGTTCTCGAACTTCTTGCCCAAGCCTGAGTCGAACGAAGCGTAACGGTCGGCTACCATCTGCTTGATTGGTGATTCCTCGAGCAGTTTGGCTGCGCTTTCCAGTGCGTGTGCCATTGCGTCCATACCGCTGATGTGGGCGATGATGATGTCGTCGAGGTCTGTTGAGTTACGGCGTGTCTTTGCATCGAAGTTCGTACCGCCTGTGCCCAGTCCACCGTTGCGGATGATCTGCATGAATGCCTGTACGAGTTCGTACTGGTCGATAGGGAACTGGTCAGTGTCCCATCCGTTCTGGTAGTCGCCTCTGTTGGCATCGATGCTTCCGAGCATTCCATTGTCTACTGCTACTGCAAGTTCGTGCTCGAATGTGTGGCCGGCAAGTGTTGCGTGGTTCACCTCGATGTTCACCTTGAAGTCTTTGTCGAGTCCGTGTGCCTTCAGGAAACCAACCACAGTCTCTGTGTCGACGTCATACTGGTGCTTTGTCGGTTCCATTGGCTTTGGCTCGATGAGGAATGTGCCCTTGAAGCCCTTTGAACGTGCGTAGTCGCGTGCCATGCGGAGCATGGTTGCCATGTGTTCCTTCTCACGCTTCTGGTCGGTGTTGAGGATGCTCATGTAGCCTTCACGTCCGCCCCAGAACACGTAGTTCTCTGCACCGAGAGCCATACCTGCGTCCATTGCGTTCTTTATCTGTACGATTGCACGTGCCACTACGTCGAAGTCTGGGTTTGTGCTTGCACCGTTCATGTAACGCTTGTTGCCGAAGACGTTGGCAGTCGACCAAAGCAGTTTCTTGCCTGTGGCTGCCATCTTCTCCTTCAGGTACTCTACGATTGCCTTCATGTTTGCCTCGTATTCCTCGATGCTGCTGCCCTCGTCCACGAGGTCAACATCATGGAAGCAATAGTACTCGATGCCGAGCTTCTCCATGATTTCGAAACCTGCATCAGCTCTGTTCTTTGCAATTTCCACAGCGTTTGCACCTGTGTTCCATGGGAAGGTCTTTGTACCGCCACCGAACTGGTCTCCGCCTTCAGCGCAGAGAGTGTGCCACCATGCCATTGCAAAGCGCAACCAGTCCTTCATCTTCTTGCCCATGATTACTTTTTCGGCATCGTAATAGTGGAATGCCATTGGATTCTTGGAGTCCTTTCCTTCAAAAGGAATCTTCTTGATTTCAGGGAAAAATTCTTTTGCCATAATGATTGTATTTAATGATTTATGTAATATGCTTCTATTTTCTTTTTATGCATTATGCTTCTGTTGTTCCGCAATGTGCCTCGGCTTAGATGTACTGTTCCAGAACCTTGGTCCAGCGTTTGTATGCCTCCTTGTATGCCTCCAGGTTCTCGGTGTCGGGCTTCACGGTTGCATGATGGCGCAGTGTGGCGAATGCCTCGTCGCTGTCATGATAGAAGCCTGCTCCTATGCCCGCGCCTTTGGCTGCTCCTGCTGCTCCGTCGGTGTCGTACAGTTCGATTGTGGCTCCTGTCACACTTGCCAGTGTACGCACGAACATCGGACTGAGGAACATATTGGCATGGCCTGCCTTGATGGTCTTGATTTCCATTCCCATCTGTCGCATGATGTCCATGCCGTAAGCGAAGGAGAAGACGATGCCTTCCTGGGCTGCACGTATGAGGTGCTGTTTCTTGTGGATGTTGAAGTTGAGTCCGTGAATGCTGCAGCCCGTGTCTTTGTTCTGCAGGAGTCGTTCTGCGCCATTGCCGAACGGAATGATGGAGAGTCCTTCTGATCCGATGGGTGCCTGGTCTGCCAGCTGGTTCATGGTCTGATAGTCGGCTCCCTCGGGTGCCACATTGCGTTTCATCCATGCGTTGAGGATTCCTGTTCCGTTGATGCACAGGAGCACGCCCAGTCGTGTGTCGGGTTGGTTGTGGTTGACATGGGCAAAGGTGTTGACGCGCGACAGCTTGTCGTAGTTCACCTCTCCAAGTATTCCATATACCACACCCGATGTACCGCCGGTCGCAGCCACTTCACCTGGTTTCATCACGTTGAGCGACAGTGCGTTGTTCGGTTGGTCGCCGCCTCTGTAAGCGATTGGTGTTCCTGCCGGCACACCGATTTCATCGGCAACTGCCTGGCACACCTCCGACTGGATGGAGAAAGTAGGGACGATGTCGGGAATCAGACTTTCGCTGAATCCGAAGTAATCCATCACATCCTTGCTTATGCAGTTCTCCTTGAAGTCCCAGAACATACCTTCCGACAGTCCCGAGATTGTGGTGTTGATGATTCCACCGCTCAGTTTCATTGCGATGAAGTCGCCCGGAAGCATGATCTTGTGAATCTTCGCATACGCTTCGGGTTCGTTATCCTTCACCCAAGCCAACTTGGCTGCAGTGAAGTTTCCCGGTGAATTCAACAGATGGCTCAGACATTCCTCATGACCGATTCCATCGAAGGCTTTGTTGCCGTAGGGCACGGCACGGCTGTCACACCAGATGATGCTTGGGCGTATTGCCTTGCCTGCTTTGTCCACGCACACCAGTCCGTGCATCTGGTAACTGATGCCGATTGCCTTCACTTCCTTCAGTTTTCCCGGTTGCTGGCTCTCCAGCTTGCTTGTAGCCTGCTTGAGGTTAGTCCACCAGTCCTCTGGGTTCTGCTCAGCCCATCCTGTGTTCTTTACGATGATTTCAGCCTCTGTCTCCGGATAGAACGCAGAAGCCTCGCATTTGCCTGTAGTTATGTCGACAAGTGACGCTTTGATTGATGATGTCCCAATGTCGTAGCCTAATAGATACATGTTTGTTACTAGTTATTATTTCGTTTGCAAAGATAATGCATTTCTCCTTACATGGTTCAGCCTTTTGAACCATTGACTTACATTTTTGTATCAATCGCCGGTTGTGTACGTGTGGAGCATGCTTTTGTTACGATTTTATCGAGTCGTATAAATGTTTTGGTTTTTGTGTTTTAGGTTTTAGGTTGCCGTGCGGAGGGGTGTTGGTTCTTTAACATTAATGTTCGTGTAATGGGACGTTAATCTGTCGTTAATAATTTTCTCAACCCACACACCTTCGCTCGCTATGTAGGAGTCAGCGCTCTCCGAGCGCGTCGACGAGAACGTTCGAGCGAATGCTCGCATTGTTTGCCTCGCGCTGATTCCTACGCACGCTTTAACGCTCTCGGAGAGAGCTAGCTCCTATTGCGCTACG
>CAVISR010000015.1:0-36955 GCA_963645405.1 Acutalibacteraceae bacterium | reverse complement strand
TTCGCTCGAGTACACCAGCACTAGGAGCTAGGCCTCTCCGAGGCCGTTAAAGCGATAACGTATTGCGAACTGACGTTCGAGTGCTATCGTCTACGCTTCCGGAGAGCGCTGACTCCTATTCCTTCCCTGGTTTTGACTTGTACCAGAAGAAGTACTGGTTTTGCTGTTTCTTCTCCAGGGGAGTCTTGGCTGAGAAGACTTTCTCGAGGGTGTAGGGATGGTAGCCGGTGTACCACATCTCGGTGCTCACGGTCATGGGGGTGGGGGTGAAGTCCTGCACTTGCTCGAGACGGAATCCGAGGTGGCGGGTGATTTCTGCCAGTTGCTGCATGTCGCGGTTGGTGCAGCCGGGATGGCTGCTGATGAAGTAGGGGATGAGCTGCTGGTTGAGATGGAGCTCGCGGTTGACCTGGTCGAACAGTTTCTTGAAATCGTAGAACAGCTGGAACGGGGGTTTCCTCATCAGGCGGAGCACCTGGCCGCTGGTGTGCTCGGGCGCCACCTTGAGCCGTCCGCTGACGTGGCGGGCAATGAGCTCGCGTGCGTACTGGCGGTTGATGCGGTTGGTCTTCTCGTCGCCGGTGTCGTGGAGTATGAGGTCGTAGCGGATGCCGCTGCCGATGAAGCTTTTCTTGATGCCATGGAGCGAGTCGACTGCATGGTAGATGTCGAGCAGGGCACTGTGGTCGGTGTTGAGATTGAAGCACACCTTGGGATGGATGCACGAGGGCTTCTTGCATTTCCTGCAGATGTCGAGGTCTTTCCCGTGCATGCCGTACATGTTGGCGCTGGGTCCGCCAAGGTCGCTGATGTAGCCTTTGAAGTCGGGCATGGCAATGACTTGACGCACCTCTTTCAGTATGCTTTCCTTGCTGCGGCTGCTGATGAATTTGCCCTGGTGGGCTGAGATGGTGCAGAAGGCGCAGCCTCCGAAGCAGCCGCGGTGGAGGTTGACTGAGAACTTGATCATGTCGTAGGCTGGAATGCGCTTGCCGGCATACTTGGGATGGGGCATGCGTGTGAAGGGCAGGTCGAATGTGCGGTCGATTTCTTTCTGCGACATGGGCGGATACTGGGGATTGACGACTGCATACATGCCGTCGACTTCCTGGATGAGGCGCTGGGCATGGTATCTGTTTGACTCTTCCTCGATGTGGCGGAAGTTGGCTGCCTGGCATTTCTTGTCGCGGAGGCATTGTTCGTGGCTGTAGAGCACGATGTCTTTGTCGGTGACCCTGAACTCGTCCTTGCGGAGCAGCATCACTGTCTGGGGTTGGGGATGACGGAGCATGAGGCTGCGGAAAAGTGTGGTGTCGGTGTGCTCGAGTCCTTGTGAGAGCAACTCGTCGTTGAGCAGATGCACGATGCTGCGTGTGGGCAGTTCGCCCATGCCATAGGTGAGAAGGTCGGCTCCGCTGTCGCACAGGATGGATTTCTTCAGCTGGTCCTGCCAGTAGTCGTAGTGGGTGAGCCTGCGCAGCGATGCCTCGATTCCTCCGATGACGACGGGCACATCGGGATAGAGCTGTTTCAGAATTCGGGTGTAGACGATAGTGGGGTATTCGGGACGTTTGTCGTGACGGCCGTCAGGACTGTAGGCGTCTTCGGAACGGAGGCGTCGGGCTGCAGTGTATTTGTTGACCATGGAGTCCATGCATCCGGGTGAGATGCCGAAGAAGAGGCGCGGACGCCCGAGCTTGCGGAAGTCGCGGAAATCGCCGTGCCAGTCGGGCTGGGGCACGATGGCCACTCGCATGCCTTCTGCCTCAATCACTCGTCCGATGACTGCCACTCCGAAGGACGGATGGTCGACATAGGCATCGCCCGAGAAGAGGATGACATCGAGCTGGTCCCAACCCCGTTGCTCCACTTCTTTCTTGGTGGTCGGCAGAAATGCTGAGGGGGAGGGGAGAGTTTGCTCAATACGGCTTGTGCGGTTTGTATGTTTCGAATTTTCTGTGTTCATTGACAAAGGAATTTGGTGATTGCCTGCATCAGCAGGTTGCGTTTGTCGGGTTCTTGTATGCTCTCGATGGGGAAGCCCACGGTGATGACTTTGGAGTCGGTGCCGTCGTAGGCAATGGCAGCCGGCTGTCCGTCGGAGTACTGGAGCATGGCGAATGCGCTGTCGGACGGCTGGAGCGACATGACTCTTGGCACGGCATAGCTCCGGGGATTCATCTCGCGGTAGATGCTGAACGTGAGTCCGCTGCCGTTCACTGAACTGATGGTCTTGTCCTTGATTTCGCTGCCGTAGGTGGCATGGAGCTGCTGGAATGCAAAGTCGGAACCGTTGAAGAGGTTGGCTCCGCTGATGAGCAGGCGTCCTCCGTGGCGGATGTAGTCGTCGAGTTTGGCGGCTGTCTCTTTGCGGAAGTGGGTCTGCACTCCACAAATGAGGTCGACCATCGTGTATTCCCTGGGTACTACCACGCTGCCCACCAGTGCTTCTTCGCTGCTGCTGCAGAAGGAGTGGTTGCCCAGTGCGCTGATGCCTTGGCTGTGGAGGCTTACGTAGTCGAAGGTGTTGCCTTGCATGATGGTGCCTTCAAGTTCGGAACTGCTGTATCCGGTGCCGCTGGATGTTTCGCTTCCCAGGTTGGATTTGTCGAACACGAGCTGTCTGCCGCAGAATCCGGGGAACTTGCCGTAGGGCACGCCTGGGTCGGCATCGATGTCGAATCCCTGGTCGGTGGCTGTGTTGACTTGCTTCGGTCCTTCGAGACGGGTGAAGGCATTGACGATGAGAATGGTGCCCTGGTTCTTCTCGGCTGCATAGGCGCAGAGGGTTTCGGAGGGGAAGCTGATGCCGCCCCGGTTCATTGCCACTACCTTGAAGCTGTAGAGATGGCCTTTCTCGAGCGGAGCAAGATAGGATGTGCCGCTGACGACGGTGCCGTTGTCGAAGTCGCGGTCGTCGATGCGTGTGTAGACAATGTACTGGTCGGGACTGGCTGTGGACTCGAGGGAATCGACGGTGGCGTCCCATGTGAGGTTTGCCCACTTGTCCTGGTCGTTGAGGGTGATGGCGAAGTTGTGTACGGGCAATGGCTGGATGACATAGTCGCGGCGGTGTTGGGCGGCGATGTATTCCACTACGGTCTTGTAGACTGACCTGCAGAAGTCGAACTTGAACTGTGGGTCGTAGCCCAGCGTGAGGTCGGTGAAGTTCTGGTGGGAGAGCATCTCGAGGATGATGGACGGGAGCTCGGAGATGCGGGTCTCGCCGTAGTTGCGGTTCCACAGCTGGCGTACCCGCCACTGGTATTTCTTCATGTCGACCGAGAGGTTGCGCAGCAGGAGGCTGGCAAGGTCGTAGCTTGCAAAGCGGTCGATGCCTGCATTGAGACGGCCCTGGGTGTAGGCTGTGTCGGAGGTGCAGATGGCGAGTGAACCGACGAGGGTGTTGGTGCGGTTGAATCCGGCATCGGAGTGGAAGCCCATGGTGAGTTCGAACGGAACTCCTCTGCCGGGACGACGGGGCATGTAGACGGATCCGCCGGCAAGGGTGTTGGCTGTTTCGGGCCGTGCCCAGATGTCGTTGCTGTAGTCATCGTCGCTGCGGAAATGATTGTAGATGGTGTCGGGCATTCCAGCCCATTGGGTGAAGTAGCGTGCTGCTTCTGCCCATCGGGGCATTCCGCTTAGACGTGCCTGGAGCAGGTTGACGCTGTCTGCCACGGTCTCTCCTCGTGCTATGTTGCCGTATCCGCTGCCGAAACGCACGGCATCGGCTGTGACTACGCCTTCGCTATGGCTGCTGTTGGAAAGGACCACGCAGTTCTGACTGTTGCATCCGGGGGCAAAGGTGAAGGTGCCGAGGTAAACCCATGTGCTGCCGCCCATCCGCTGGTTGACCCGGAACTCGGTGGCAATGCCTTTGTGGATGACGGTGTAGGCTGCATCGTCGATGCTTTGGGGCAGGGTCTGATAGGACACGTAGACTGCGTATTCTCCTTCTTCGGGAATGTCGGGTGTCCAACGTATTTGGGTGTTGCTGTTTTGCTGGTCATCGGTTTTCGCATATCTCACGGTGCCGTCGCTGAAGGGATGGTCGGATGCATAGTAGATGTCTTTCAGATGGGCGAAACCGGCTGAATCGCTGGTGTGCCATTTGCCTTTCTCCTCGTAGAGCCCGTTTTTCTCGGGTGCATCGTTGTCGACTATCACTTCCTTGTTCTGCCAGTTGCGCTCGCGTGGGGTGTAGACCACTGCTCCTGCATTCTCGAGCATCGGGATGATGTAGGGGACGACGAAGGTCTGGGTAAAGAGGTCTTCGGTGGTGCAGAAGAGATGGGGGCGCTGCCACATCCATGCTCGCTTTGCCTGTTTCCAGTAGGTGCCGTGGCTTTGCCAAAGGGCGAGGTGACTGCCCTCCAGTCCTTTGGGCGCTGAAAGGGGTGAACTGATGTTGCGGGTCCATGGCGCTCCCTTGTATTCGTCTTGCCACAGCCGGTCGGCGCTTTTCTCGCCCTTGCGTATGGCATTGGGCACAAGTTCCTCTATCGGATGACGGTCGGTGATGATTCGGAGACGGTAGGATGACAGGCTGTCGGGGACGAAGCGGGAAACGGACTGGTAGATGTCTGCCACAATCGGGTCGGTGAAGAACTGCTCTTTGAATCCTCCGCTGGCATACATTGTGATGGTCTTGGTGCTGTCGTTCACGCAGAGGCTGTCGAGCGTGCTGCGCTTGAAGTATTGGTCGGTTCGGGAATAGTGGTCGAGATAGTCGAGAATGTGTCCGCGCATGGTCTGCGCTTGTGCTGACGAAGCTGCGATGGCGAACAGTATTGGGATGGCGAGTCTTTTCACGTTGAATGCTTGGTTCTGATGTTATATAATAAATAATGAGTGTGGATGGAATGATATGTGACGGACACTCTTATAATAAAACTTAATGCGTGTGTATGTGATGTGAATATGGATGGTTCATGAATGTCGGAAGTTCTGCTATGATGCGGGCTTTCTGTTACGAGCGGTTGTATCTGCCATTATGAGCGGTTGTATCTGCTCCTGCGAGCGGTTGTATCTGCTCCTGCGAACGGTTGTATCTGCTCCTGCGAGCGGTTGTATCTGCTCCTGCGAACGGTTGTATATTCCATCGCGAATGTTTGTTGCTACATGCTTTTCTCCATAATGGTCATCCGGCATCTACAGCCCGTTGTTGCCTTTGAAGTTGATGCTCTTGAATCCGACGAGCTTGTCGTAGCGTGCTCCGAATGCCCGGTGGTAGACGTAGACGTAGTATTCGTTCTCTGTCTGGAAGTAGTCTCCTTCGCTCGGTGCTGTCTGCCCCACGTCCTCGCCTGTCCGGACGAAGAGGTACTGGTAGTTGTAGGAACCTTGCTTGAGGGGAAGGGTCAACTCATACTGGTGGTCAATCAGGTTGTATTCCATCTTGTATCTTTCCTCAAACCGTCCGTTGGTGAGGTCGCCGTTGAGGTAGAGGTCGCCGTCGGCAATCTGTGGCATCTTCAGACAGAAGTGGGTGAAGAAATAGTCGCTCTCGGTTTCGTTGTCGATGTCGTCGGTGTTTCGGATGAGGAAGCGTCCGTCCTGGTCCTGGTCGTACTTGTAGTTGATGCGCTGCAGGTCGTCCATGACGTAGGCGTGGTAGTAGGGCTCTTCGTATCGCATCTTGTCCACTCGCATGGTTGCCACATACTTGTTGAGTATCTCGAAACGTCGGTATTCATTGCCCGCACTGAAAATCAGTTCGCGGTTGTGGGTGTAGACGAGTTGGTTGCTGCGGATGTAGGATGGCTTGATTCCTTCCGCTCGAGTGTCCCACCTGTGGTTTTGCAGCACTACGGGGATGAACTCTGACTCGGGACTGGAGGTCTCGAAGGTCTGGGTGTTGATGTTGAAGTCCACTTGCTGATGGTGCTCGTAGGTGTCGATGTCGGTGTTGGCACTGACGTTCACGTCGATGCCTACTTTCGGCTCGAGGATGCTGAAGCAGGCTGTTGCCACCGGCTCGTCGTTGTCGTCTTCGTAGATGTCCACCCGGTAGTTGCCGCTGACGAGCAGCTGGTGCTCTGCGTTTGGCAGACGGAAGGAGTAGTGGTTGTACGCCATCTCGGGAATCACCGACTGCTCGTAGTCGTCGAGCACATCGTTGCCGTTGATGCCCGTCATGTAGTCGCCGTCGTAGAGTTCGCTCTGTGTCCAGTCGGCATTGCAGTGGGTGATGGTGTAGGTGTAGCGCACATAGTTGTGCTGGAGGTCATCGAAGGAAATCTCCACGTAGTTGTTGCCGCCAAGCAGTATGACCGGCGGTTCGCCCCATTCTCCGTTGGCTTTCACCTGGATGGTCTGCAGGTTGTCGACAAAAGTACCGTTCACCTGGGCTTGGGCAGCCAAGGCGGACAGTACTAATGATGTTGCAATGCATAGTTTCGTCATTCGGAAATCAGAACTGGAAATAATTCTTTGCGTTGTAGTAGCTGATGTCTTCCACCATCTGGTTGAGGCGCTCCATCTCGCTTGCCGGCAGTTCGCCGTTCTCAACGTCTGTTCCCAGGAGGTTGCAGAGGGTGCGGCGGAAGTATTCGTGGCGCGGATAGCTGAGGAATGAGCGCGAGTCGGTGAGCATGCCTACGAAACGGCTGAGCAGTCCGAGCAGCGACAGCGTGTTCATCTGGTTTTCCATTCCGCGTTTCTGGTCGAGGAACCACCATCCTGAGCCCCACTGGATTTTGCCCGGGCAGCTGCCGTCCTGGAAATTGCCGAGCATCGTGGCAATCATCTCGTTGTCGGCTGGGTTGAGGTTGTAGAGGATTGTGCGTGTGAGCTTGTCCTCCGACTCCAGCCGGTTGAGGAATTTCGACAGTGCTTTGGCTGTGTTGAACTGTCCGATGGAGTCGAATCCGGTGTCGGGACCGAGCTGGCTGAACATCTTGCTGTTGTTGTCGCGTATGGCTCCGTAGTGGAACTGCTGGGTCCAGTCGGCATCGTGGTCCATTTCGGCAAAGATGACGAGCATGCAGCTCTTGTACTTGCGGATTTCTTCCTCGGTCAGTTCTTTGCCTCCATACACCTTATTGAATATCTGGTTGATTTCCGAGTCGGTGTAGTCCTCGGCATAGAACTCCTCGATGCCGTGGTCGGACAGTCGGCAACCATTGCTGGTGAAGAACTCATGGCGTTTCTTCAGTGCGTCGATGACATCCTGGAAACGTGAGATGCTGATGCCGCTCACCTCGCCCAGCTTGTCGATGTAAGCCTTGAAGTTCTGCGGATTCTCCACTGCCATTGCCTTGTCGGGACGCCATGCCGGAATCATGCGCGGGTCGTCCTCGCCTCTTGTTGCGGCATAGTCCTGGTGGAAATGGAGGTCGTCCACTGGGTCGTCGGTGGTGCAGACTGTTTCCACATTGTAGTGGCGCATCAGTCCGCGTGCAGTGAAGTTGGGGTCGTTGCGCAGTTTGTCGGTGCACTCGTCGTAGATTTCCTGTGCTGTGCTTGGGTTCAGAATCTTGGTGATGCCGAACGCAGTCTTCAGCTCGAGGTGGCTCCAGTGGTAGAGCGGATTGCGGAAGCAGTAGGGGAGAGTCTCTGCCCATTTCTCGAATTTCTCCCAGTCGGTGGTGTCCTTGCCAGTGCAGTAGCGCTCGTCGATGCCGTTCGTACGCATCGCACGCCATTTGTAGTGGTCGCCTCCCAGCCAAATCTCTGTGAGGGAATTGAAGCGGTGGTCTTCAGCCACCATCTGCGGACTCAGGTGGCAGTGGTAGTCTATGATTGGAAGATGTTCTGCGTGCTCGTGGTAGAGTCTTTGTGCAGTCTCGGTCTGCAGCAGAAAGTTGTCGTCAAGAAATTGTTTCATGTTTTGTATTGGTTTTATAGTTTGATCGTTCGCACAAAGTTACGAATAATTTTCCAATGCCATATGTCAATGGGGAATAAATCTGTGGCGAAGGGAGATAAATCAGCTGCAATTGGCAATAAATCGACTTGAAACCGAAATAAATCCGTTTTTCCTTTTGCCGTTTCACGGAGTATTGCTACCTTTGCAGTGCATTTGGTTTTCACCGCCACTCGTTGGCGGAGAACTAAGAAGGGAATGCAGTGTGAATCTGCAACTATACCCGTAGCTGTAAGTCCTTTTTCATGGGGCAACCGACTGAAGTCACTGTTTCGACTGACAACGAATCACTGGAAGATGTGGTTCTTTCTGGGAAACGGGAAGACGGAGTTGCCCGAGGACAAGTCAGAAGACCTGCCAGATGCCTTGCTGAAAATGTCTCTGCGGGACTACGGAGGCTGGAATCAACAAAGGCAAAACAACATGCGAGCGATATGCAAGCGATGTGCAAGCGATGTGCAAGCGATATGCAAGCGATATGCGAGCGATATGGATATGCGAGTAATGTGTGGATGATATGTGGATTGCGTGAGCATGGTAATGGGCATGTGAGTGATGTGCGGTGGTGTGAACGTGAGAGCGAATTTGAACATGGGCATGTGGGTGATGTGCGGTGGTGTGCGCTTGCGCGGTGTGCGTGTGATTGGCATGTACAGTGCGCGTGTGAACAGCTTTGGCGGCATGCGTGAGAGTTTTGGCGGTAAACGTGTGAACAGCATGGGCAGCGTGCATGTGAACTTGGATTGTATCTCTTTTATGACAAAATACATTTTGGATTAAATTAATAAATTGTGATTATGGGATAGGGCTTTGCAGTGATGCAAGGCTCTTTCTTTGCTTTCTCGGAAATTCATACGCAGGGCTCTTTCTTTGGTTTCCCGATAGTTCGTGCGTAAGGCTGTTCCCTGTTCTGTCTGTTTCCCTCATTCTGGCTTTGTCTGCTTCTTTCATTCATTCCAGCTTTGTCTGCTGCCATCTTGCCTGTCCTGTCTGCTGCCATCTTGCCTGTCCTGTCTGCTTCCCTCATTCCGATTCTGACTGCCTGCCGGGAAAAAATTTGAGTCTGCACCGAAAACATTTGGTGTTCTTTCTTCCACAAGTCAATGTTTTTGCGTACATTTGCAATCCAAAAGCAAATCGAAAAAAATTATGGCAAAGACAACAGCTTCGAGCGTTTCATTCAGCGACCTCATCGGCTTCATCCGCAAGCGGACTTTCAGTCCAGTCTATCTGCTGATGGGGGAGGAGTCGTTCTACATCGACCGCATATCCGAATGCATAGCCGATACGGTTCTGAAGGAAGAGGAAAAGGACTTCAATCAGATGGTGATTTACTGCACACGCGAGACCGATGTCCGCGATATCATCAACACGGCAAAGCGCTATCCGATGATGTCGGACTATCAGACGGTAATTGTTAAAGAGGCTCAGAATTTAACTAAACTCGATGAACTGACGGAATACATACAAAATCCTCTGAAATCGACCATTCTTGTGATTTGCCATAAGAACGGGTCGGTGGACAAGCGGAAGAAGATTGTTGCCGCTTGCCAGAAGAATGGGGTAGTGTTCGAGAGCCAGAAGATAAAGGACTCAGCACTGCCGGCTTTTGTTGCCGACTATCTGAAGCAAAAGAATCTCACCATCGAAAATGATGCCAAGATGATGATGGCGGACTGCATCGGCACCGACCTCAACCGTATGGCTGGTGAACTCGACAAACTGATGGTGGCATTGCCCGAGGGCTCGACGAGTGTGACTGCGGAGATGGTGGAACGCAACATCGGAATCAGCCGTGAGTTCAACAACTGGGAACTGCGGAATGCGATTGTGCGCAAGGATGTGTTTAAGGCAAACCAAATTTTGTTTTACTTCAATTCCAATCCCAAGTCAAACCCGCCGTTCACCACTTTGGCTGTTCTCTTCAATTTGTTTTCAAGCATGATGCAAGGCTATTATTCTCCCGATCGCAGCGAAACAGGCATTGCCGCACATCTGGGAATTTCCCCATGGCAGGCGAGGGACGTGATGACGGCAATGAAGAATTACACAGCACTGAAGACAATGCAGGTGCTTGCCAAAATCCGCGATACCGACTGCAAGCTGAAAGGTGTGGAAAAGGGCAATGCAACCGACGGGGAAATCATGCAGGAACTGGTGTTTTTCATCCTGCATTAGTAGGTGTGTTTCATCTTACATTAGTAGGTGTATTGCATCTTACATTGGAAGGTGTATATCATCTTGCATTAGGAGAAAATTCAGGCTGCTTTGCCGCTCTTCGGAATTGGTAGGGTAGTGTTGGATGATTGGTGGAGAAGCAAAGATAAATGATAGGGCACATGAATGATAACTCGAAAACGGGTTGGCTGAGCATTGAAAAAGATTGGTCAAAAAACTCGAATATCAGGGAGGCAAGTGGATTTGCCTCCTTATTTTTGTCCGCAAAAAAGTCGCTGAAAAATGTAAAACAGCAGGTCAGGTGCTTGTTTTCCGGTTGTAAAAGTCGGTTTTCGGACCTTTCTGCGTCAAAATAAGGGCAAATTCGCATGCAATTTTGGGCTTGTCCAAATTTTTAGGGCAAAAATGCCGTACAAGAATTTTATGTATTTATGGGTTGAATGATAGGGCATTAAGCGGAATTCTGGATGCTTGAGAACCACTTCTGTCCGGGGACTTTGACAACGGGCGGCAAAACCTCGAGTTATCGGCCCGTTTCGTGTGGATGTATACAAATGAACACAGAATTCAAAAGCCAATGGTTGAGTTTTATATTTGTCAATTGATTACAAAAGTAATCTGTTGTCTTGTGTAAAATAGGATTGTATTCGTGTAATCTCGACATTACAAAACTAAAAATGCGCCATAGAAAGTGATTTTAGTGTCACTACATTTGTAGATGAAGGTAAATTCTATATGTGCACAATATAAATAATCATTTATCAATCAATTCTTTCGGATTGTTTGTGTGATTATTGCTTCAATAAATATACAAATATTGGACGGAAATGCTATATTTATGCATAAAGGTATGAAATGCGAGATGATAATCCTTAGGTAGTCAACTGATTGGCTATCGAATTGAAAATTCTAAATTCAAGTGGTTTTCTCCTTCTCTTGTGGTTTTGTAAATGGTCGTTGCAAACTCTGAATTACAAAAATAAAATATAGAAAACTACTGCAGAAAACTTTTTTGCAAAAATGTTCGTGAATTGTTTGGTCAGTTGGGAAATTATATCTACTTTTGTAAACCGTTTCGGAAATGGGTGGTTTTCCACCTTGACGAGGGGTTGATAATGTAAGAATGACTGAAACTAGAAACAAGCAGATGGGCGATAAAGAACGCATAGAATATATAATAAAGGAGATGTCACTGTCGAATGTGGAGTTTTCACAGATTACGGGCATCGCTCCGGCAACCATTTCCCATATAACAAGTGGAAGGAGCAAACCTACCCTACCTATCTTCAGGTCAATCGTGGAAGCGTTCCCTGATTTGAATCCTGCATGGGTGTTCATGGGTGACGGACCTATATATAAAAACAAGGTGGAAACACTTGCGGTAAGCAAGGAGGTGCAGCAGCCTGCAAACGGTTCGCTGGATTTGTTCTCCGCTTCCGGGTCATCGGCTGACTATCCTTACAAGAAGGCGGAACCGGTAAAGAGCAAAACCGTCAGTTCGCCGACAGTGAAACCTGCGGACATTACTGGACTGAAGGATGTGATAAGGACTTCGATGGAGGAAGCCATCAGTCAGAGGAAACGTCAGATTGTAGAGGTCCGCATATTCTTCGACGATGGAACATACGAGGCGTTCAACACGCTCAAATAATAAACCAAGAAGGAATTAAGATGTGCGGCTGATTGGGCCGGGAAGAGATTGAAATGTGTGGCTGATTGAGCCAAGAAGAGATTGAAATGAATGGCTGATTGAGCCGAGAAGGAATTGAAATGAATGGCTGGTTGAGTCAAGAAGAGATTGAAATGAATGGCTGATTGAGCCGAGAAGGAATTTAAATGAATGGCTTGTTGAGTCAAGAAAGAATTAAGATGTGTCGCCAACTGGGCGGTTGGGAAATTGAAATGTGTGGCTGATTGAGCCAAGAAGAGATTGAAATGAATGGCTGGTTGAGCCGGGAAGAGATTGAAATGAATGGCTGATTGAGCCGAGAAGGAATTGAAATGAATGATGGCTGTGAAGCCAGGATGAAAAAGGGTTCAGGTTTATGATTCGGGAACTTGAACTTATATAGAGAATATATTGTGGATGAAAATGAAATGGATAGAATGAAAAAGATTTTTATGGTGTGAAGGGTTAGTGATAATCGGATTCACATTAGCTTAGGCCGTGAATAGAAAAAAATCTTTAACGTTCACGGGTTTAACAACTAAGTGGTATCATGGTTGGTGAAATCGTAATTACGGTTTCACCAACTTTTTTGTAGAGTCTTTTCTAAATCCTCTCCTAAAGGACTTGCCATCCGGATGGGTGGGTGGGAAAATCAGGTGGAAATAGAAGCTAGCGTTCTCCGAACGCGTTAAAGCAAGTGTGGGTTCGTGTGAGGAAATCATTGCGAGTTGGCACTTGAGCGTAATCGTGTAAACAGATGAACCCACTACATTAACTGCTATTTTTATGGAGTTAATGTAGTGGGTTCTTGCAATTGGTATCCTTCCTGGCAGAGGAAATTTGCGCTTGGAGAGGGTGGGAAGGTGGGTGGAAATAGGAGTTAGCCCTCTCTGAGGACGTTGAAGCGAGCGTGGGCTTGTGGGCTGAAAAGCACTTGCGAGCTGACGCTCGAGCGTCAGCGCCGAGCTTTCGGAGAAAGCTGACTCCTACAAAGCGAGTGTGGAATTTTGTGTGGCAAATATAGCAAACGGTGTTCGAATGATTTGTTCAATATCTCCCCAGTTGGACTCAATACTTTCACTTATTTCCATCTAAAAAGCCCTTGGTATGCCTCATCCGTTACAGTTGTTACAGTATAACAGTAGAAAAGTAAGGTACTCATACTTTTGGTGCTTTTTCATTTATATTATATATGTGTTTAATAATTAGATAGTTATGTAACATGGTGTGAGGAGCTTACTAATGTAGGGATGCCTAAAAAATAACTGTCATAACTGAAACTGTAACGTAATATATATTAATAAAACTCACAACTCGCTGAACGATAACGAAATGCAAATGCTAATAAAATAAAATACTGTGACGGTTAAGTGTGATAAGCAGCGATTTCATGACAGTTTACCCCTTGAAAATGCCCTATTTCCATGAGTTTGCGCACGAGTTTCATGGGTTGTAACGCTAGTTTTCGCCATTTTAACACTCTTCGTTTTCGTGGGTTTCTCGTGATTTTTGGTTGGAAACAGGGTGGATTTAGTGGAAATGGGTGGAAATTTGCGGTGATGAAAGTCTTTCAGATTTCGGATTTTGGATGTAAATGCTTTGAAAGTGGTTGAAACGGGAAAGTGTTAAATCAATGGACGATAAGCCTCTCCCAGTGCTTCTATTGTAGGGAGGGGCAAAGCCGTCCGGACGGAGCGAGAGGGAGAGTGGGCGGCAATAGGAGCACAAGCGCTTGACAAGCGTAAAAGCGTTAGGAGCTAGCCCTCTCCGAGGGCGTTAAAGCGAGCGTGGGAATTAGTGTGCGGCAATATAAGCGAGCTATCGCTCGAGCGTCATCGCCTACGCACTCGGAGAGCGCTGACTCCTACCATCCGGCAGGATTCATTTCGTGTGACTTGTTTCTTTTACAGATTTTCACACTGAGCTGTATAGCTGTTATTTCGGGCAAATTTTCGCCCCAAAATGCTCTGATTATTTTTCTGACCAGGAAAAACTTTTTTTCTGACTGGGAAAATAATTTTCTCTGCCTAGGAAAGTTTTCACGCATAAGCAGGGCTGAAATGCGGCTTTTTCTTGGCTGTCATTTTGTGTGATTGAATAGGGAATATTGAATGATTTTCGCAGTTGATTTGTGTAAGTCTGGGGACTTGGCTGACTCCTTCCATCCGGCTAACGCAAAACACTTCTGCTGGCTCATAACCTAAAACAAGTTCGGCTATTCTGCATTACTCGCGCATAATGAGGAGGAAATATGGGCGTGGAGTAATAATTTATGATGATTCTTTGCTCTTGATTCTTTTTTTGTCTATCTTTGGCGCAGCAAATGTTTTGGGGTATGAAGGCTGTATTCGGATTCATCGGTGTGATGCTGGTTTCTGCGTTTTGCGGCGCTTGTGGCGGCACGGGCTGTGGCGAGGCTAAACATGACGACAGTGAGAGCAAACACGGCTGTTGTGAGATTAAGCATGGTTGCAGTGACGGTGAACATTGCTGTGACAAAGCTAAACATGACGGCAGCGATGCCTGCGGCAGCGTTGGCATCTGTCTGACGGCTGTGGACGACTCTACGTTTCGGTACTGCCATGACGGCTCTGTGCGGACGTTGCGGCTGGAGAAGGAGTCGGACAGTCTGTTCCGGGTCTGCCACTTGATTGGCGACTCAGCGGCTGATGTATGGACTCTGCGCCATGAGGTCTACCGGTTTGACTGCGGCGACATGACTGGCGACGGACTGCCGGAGATTGTGGTGGGAGTGACAAAGCCCACGCGCTACCGGCCGCAGAACGACCGACGGCTGTTCATCTTCCATCTCTACGACGGACGGCTCATCCGCCCGCTGTGGTTGGGTTCGCGGCTTGGCGGACGGCTGATGGATTTCGTGGTGGAGCGCGACTCGGTGCCTGCCATGGTACATTCGTGGGAGGCGGACAATGACGGCTGTGTGACTGAGAGGATTTACCGCTATGAGGGCTTCGGACTGAGGTTCGTGGGTGAAGCCACAGAAAACTCCATTCCGAGTAGTTCCACGGACAATGACGGCTGTGACTTGCAGAGACGCCCCAAGTAATATCATTTTGTCAATAATGTCTTAAATATTACGCATATGAAGAAACTTTTTTGGATTCTAAGCCTTGCGGCTCTTGTGGGATGTGCCGACAACCGGCAGGCTGAACAGCGGTTCTTGTCGGACAGTACCGACCTGGAACAAGTGGACTACAATCCGCATTCGTTCCTCATGACTTCGGAAAAGCTGCCGGAGACGATTGACCTCGACATGGACATCGACGACATGACGATGATGGAACTGCGGCTGCTGCGCAACTATCCTTATGCCCTGAAGGGTATGTGGTTCATGGAGGCAGACCTCAACCAGTTTTTCACCGAGAAGTCGGACTGGTACTACAAGCGCTGTCTCGACCTTCTGGTGCCGCCCGAGTGGAAACCTCTGCTTGAGTACGACGAGGTGAAACTCTCGGACAAGGAGAAGGCTTTTGTGAAGAGAGTGGACGAGAGGATAAAGGAACTCGACAAGCAGCGGCATGTGGAGCGCGACGGACTGGTGCTGTCGAATCCGGTGATGGCTGTCAACATGTTCCAGTTGGACAGTTGCGACTCGAAGTTGATGAGCATGCTTGCCCACCACAACTTTGCAATTGTTCCGACCAAAAACCAGCAGCTGTTCAACATCTACGAGCAGAACGACTATTATATGATGCCGAGCTATGTGACCACCGACCTCTATCTGCAGGCGTTCCACATGTATTTCAGCTATGTGATGAAAAGCCTCGAGAAGGACATGTTCACTCCGCGGCTCCATGCCCTCAACAAGGCGATGTATGATAAGGCAAGTGCCATTGCCCGGACCACTGGCGACGCTACGCTGAAGGCACTGGCAGAGCACAATGCGGCTTATTTCTCCATTGCCGAGTGCCTGCTAACGGGCGAAACCCTCAGCGTGCCTGCCGGGTACAAGAGCATCGTGCAGAAGGAACTCAATAACATTCACAGTTGTTCGCCCGACATCTCGCCGATGATGCAGGGAAAGAAAATCAATTTCCCCTACGACCAGTTCACGCCGCGCGGTCACTACACCCGGAGCGAACGGCAGAAGCGCTATTTCCGCTACATGATGTGGATGCAGACCTACACGTTCTGCCGCGAAAACCAGCTCGACCTGCAGCAGGCTGCATTCATGGCATATCTGCTCAACAACATCGACAAGGAAGTGGCTGACAACGGACTCGGTGTGTACCGCACGCTCGACTTCCTCATGGGCGAGCCCGACAATGTGGCTGTGGTGGACATTGCCGACTATCTTGCTGCCAAGAAAGACTTCAAGCTGGAAGACCTGACTGATGTGACGAAACTGCAGGAACTCGACACCCATCTGAAGACGATGCTCAAGACGCGCAACCGCATCACGTCGAAAATCAAGGAGGATGGATGCGAGGACAAAATCAATTTCATGCCACAGCGCTACACCCCCGACGCATATATGCTCAGCAAAATGTATGACCCGACACCAAACTGCGAGCTGACATTCCCTCGCGGACTCGATGTGTTTGCTGCCTTCGGTGTGGCGGATGCAGAATCGATTGTCGACATCTATTATAAGGATGCAGACAAATGGGACGGTTTCACGAAGGAACTCGACGGACTGAAGAAGAAGTTCGGGAACTATGCAGACTGGAACAAGTCGATGTACAACAAATGGATGGAATGTCTTGTGGAACTGCAGTCCACCGGCAAGAACTATCCCGACTACATGAAGACCGGGGCATGGTCGAAGAAGAACCTGAACACAGCGCTTGCCTCATGGGCAGAGCTGAAGCACGATGCCATCCTCTATGCCGAGCAACCTCTTGGAGCAGAGTGTGGCGGTGGCAGCGACTTCCCCGATCCGGACGTGATTGGATATGTGGAACCGAACCTCGGTTTCTGGAACAAGATGAAGGAACTGCTCGGACTGACCCGTTCGTTGCTGGAGGACAACAACCTCATGACCGACGACCTGAACAGCAAGACCAAGAGTCTGGAGGACTACATGGACTTCTGCCTGAAAGTGTCGAAGAAGGAACTGAAGGGCGAGACTCTGACATCGAACGAATATGCGGAAATCCGTATGTTGGGCAGTTCGATCGAATGGTACACGCTGAGTGTGCTCGACCCGGAACTCGACCTCTATTCATGGGACCTTGTGAAGGGTGCCGACCGCTCGATTGCCTGTGTGGCAGATGTGTTCTCACGCAACATCCTTGGATGCGAGAAGAACGGAATTATGTTTGAAGCGACTGGCAATGCCGACATCATCTATGTGAATGTGGAGATTGGCGGCAAGGTGTACCTCACCCGTGGTGCCACCTTCAGCTACTATGAGTTCATCAATCCGTTGAACGAGCGCCTGACCGACGAGCGGTGGCAGAAACGGCTGGAGCAAAACGATGCGCCGGCACGTCCGGTGTGGATGCAACCGCTGATTCTCGACAAGGCTCCAAAGACCAATGAGGAAGTGTTCTACAGCTCCGGCTGCTGATTCCATTAGGTATGAATTTACGGCAAACTGTTTACAGAGCTCTGCTCCTGACTGCTTCCATCTGTCTTCTGGCGTGTACTGCCCGTACGCCGGAAGGCAAGAAGGATGCAACGCTGGAGGTGCTTTTCACTGGTGATGTATTGCTCGACAGGGGAGTGCGGCCGGTGCTGGAATCCGAAGGCATGGACTCGGTGTTTGCTGGCGTGAGCAGTTTGTTCCGCAAGGCAGATGCCGTTGTCATAAATCTTGAATGTCCGCTGACCGATACCGTAAGTTCGCTCAACAAGAAATACATTTTCCGTGCCGATGCAGCATGTGCCGGAGGACTGAAAAGGGTGGGGGTCAGTCATGCTGCAATGGCTAACAACCACACCAACGACCAAGGGCGCAGAGGACTTGCTGCCACTCATCGGCATCTGGTGGATGTAGGCATCGTTCCCATTGGCTACGGGCAGACTTCCGATGAGCAGTTGGCTCCGGCTGTCATAAGCAAGGACGGACTGGAGGTGGCAGTGTTCAATGATGTGCTTGTACCGCTGGAAAACTGGCATCAGCTGGACGACTGTCCCGGTGTGTGCCAGGCATCATGCGACGAACTGGCAGATGCCATCCGTGAATACAGGAAGTCGCACGGGAAGACTTGGGTCGTTGCAGTGCTGCATTGGGGCAAGGAATTTGATGTACATCCATCGCTCAAACAGAGGATGCAGGCAAGCCGGTTGGCTTCAGCCGGAACGGATGTGATAATAGGCCATCACCCACATGTGGTGCAGGATGTGGGGACAATAAGAACAGAGGGAGTCGGCATGTGCGACTCCACTCTGGTTTATTACAGTCTTGGCAATTTTGTGTTCGACCAATCTGCACCCGATACCCGGAAAACATTTATTGTCAGCTTGCGCTTCAGTGCCGACGGAACTCTGACTCCAAAGATTCTGCCGGTGAGAATCGAAGGCTGCAAACCACGGTTGCAATCTATCCCCTGAACTTCAGCACGACACCATCGTGTGCTTTCAGTGTGATTGTGAGCGGTTGTTCGGCAGCAATTGCCATGTGCTGGTGCTTGCCGGTGAGCAGGTCTGTGGTGGTGTATGTGGATGGCTGGATGCCGAGGCAGTCGAGCGCATGCTGCGGAATGACTACTGAAGTAGTGGTGTCGGCATCGCTGAAGTTGGCTACGACCAGCAGATTCTCCTTGCCAGCCTTGCGGATGAACGCATAGAGGCGGTTTGTGTCCATCAGCGGATTGTCGTAGTTGGCATACATGAGGTCGAAGAAACAGCCTTCGCGCACTGCTTTCTCGCCATTGCACAGGTTGAGCACTTTCTGATAGTAGGCATAGAGTTCTGCCTCTTCATCTGTCATCAGTTTGCCGTCGTATTTGCCACCGTTGCGGAAACGCCTTATCTTGTCGACAGTCCAGTAGTCGAAGATGGTGGTGCGTCCGTCAAGTCCGCTGAATCCTTCCTCGTCCATTCCGCGTTCTCCCAGCTCCTGTCCGTTGTACACCATGAACGGATTGGTGCGCATGAGGGCTGAAACGAGTAGGGCAGGGCGTCCCTTCTCTGCCTTGCCTGCAAAGAAGTCGGAGGCAAGACGCTGCTCGTCGTGGTTCTCGAGGAAATTGAGCATATGGCCGTTGATATCGTCCACCGACTGCCAGCACTGGGTAATCTTTGAGGCGCTGTCGCCTGCAATCACGGCACGGAGTGTGTCGTAGAGTCCTACCTTGTCGTAGAGATAATCGAACTTGCCGTTGAAGATGTAGTTGCGGTATTCCTGCGGATTGTAGACCTCGGCAATGAAGATGATGTCCTTGTGGCTTGCCTTCACCTGTGGTATTGCCCATCCCCAGAATCGGCACGGCACCATCTCTGCCATGTCGCAGCGGAAACCGTCGATGCCTTTGTCTGCCCAGAACTGCAGGGTGTGGAGCATCTTGTTCCATGTGGACGGGACCTCGGGACCGAAGTGCTCTGAACGTCCGTTCATGTAGTCGATGCCATAATTGAGTTTCACGGTTTCATACCAGTCGTTGCGTCCCGGACAGGCAGTGAAGCAGTCGTTGCCAGTCACCTTTGCCGGATTCTCCACATAAGGTTCTTCGGAATTGGCTCCGGCTTCGGCTCCGGCTTCTGCTCCGGCTTCTGTCCATACTCCGGCTTCTGTTCCTTCTCCTGTTTCTGCTATGTTGATGGTTGAAAGGGTTTGTCCCGGCAGATAGTAGAAGTTGTTTTGCGGAGAGAATGCCACTGTGGTGTCGTCGTCCGCTCCCAGGTCTCTTGTGTCGGCAGGGTGTGAGTCGGAGTGGTATTGGCGTGCCACATGGTTGGGCACGAAATCTATTATCATCTTCAAGCCTGCATCGTGGGTTCTCTTCACCAGTTGCTCGAATTCTTTCATCCTTGCCGGTACTTTGTGTGCAAGGTCGGGGTCGATGTCGTAATAGTCTTTGATGGCATACGGACTTCCTGCATTTCCCTTGACCACAGTGGGATTGTCGCGCTGAATGCCGAATTCGGAGTAGTCGGTCTTCTGTGCATGTTCGATGAGTCCGGTGTACCAGATGTAGTTGCATCCAAGACCTTTGATTTGCTCCAGTGCCTTGGCTGTGTAGTCCTGCATCTTTCCGCATCCGTTTTGCTTTATGTCGCCATTGGGTTTGTTCGTCTTGCTTTTGGCACCGTAGATGCGCGGGAGTGTCTGGTAGATTACAATTTTGTTCATTCTGTAGGCTTGATTGTTGTCGATTTAGTTTTTGCAGTGCTTTGATATTATGAGCAGTGCTTGTTGTTTTACGGGCGTTTTGATGTTACGGGCAGTGCTTGTATCTTTTCGCAGTGCTTATTATATATAAGGTGTAACAAAGCAAAAGCCTCCTCAATGGATTTAAGGAGGCTGTTCTTTGTTTCTTTACCTGTCGGCGGTTGGCTTATGCAATGATTCCATGAACAGTTACGTCGCGTGAAATCTTTGCTATCATGCCCTGGAGGGCCTTGCCCGGACCACACTCAGTGAAGTCGGTTGCTCCGTCGGCAATCATTGCCTGTACTTCGTAAGTCCATTTCACTGGTGAAGTGAGCTGCTTCAGGAGGTTTGACTTGATTTCTTCTGGATTGGTGTGTCCCTTGGCATCTACGTTCTGGTAAACTGGGCACTTCGGAGCATGGAACTCTGTCTGCTCGATGGCTTCAGCAAGTTCGTGCTGTGCTGGCATCATCAGTGGAGAGTGGAACGCACCGCCTACCTGCAGTGGGAGGGCACGCTTTGCTCCTGCTGCCTTCAATGCTTCGCAAGCCTCGTTTACTGCTTCGATGTTTCCGGAAATCACAAGCTGTCCTGGGTTGTTGTAGTTTGCAGGAACAACCACATGTCCCGGCTTGTTTATAGATGCACAGATCTCCTCGATTTTCTCATCAGGCAGACCGATGATTGCAGCCATGGTTGATGGTGCAGCCTCGCATGCCTTCTGCATTGCCATTGCACGCTTGTACACAAGTTTCAGTCCGTCTTCGAATGAGAGGCATCCGGATGCAACGAGTGCGGAGAACTCTCCAAGTGAGTGTCCGGCAACCATCTCGGGCTTGAATTCGTCACCCATACAGAAAGCTGAGATTACAGAGTGAAGGAATACGGCTGGCTGTGTCACCTTTGTCTGCTTCAGTTCTTCTGCAGTTCCTTCAAACATGATGTCTGTGATTTTGTAACCGAGAATCTCGTTTGCCTTGTCGAATAATTCCTTAGCTAACTCGTTTGACTCGTAAAGGTCCTTGCCCATTCCTGAGAACTGGGCTCCCTGACCTGGAAATACAAATGCTTTCATATTCAATATTATTAAAAGTTATCGTCCGATTATTTTTTACTTTGCAAAGATAGAGAATTATCCTATGTCCGTAAAATGTTTATGCACTAAATGGCACGTTTTGTTGTGTGGCGAGCATGAAAGTACTCTTCAAAATTGCAAAATCGACGTTATTTGTGCAATGAATGGCTACGAGTAGACTGCAACGAATGGCTTTCGCATGACTGACAACCTTCACTTCACGGCAATGTCAATCTTGGCTCCTACTGTGAACCAAAACCCTGGCTGCTGCACATTGGCTATGTCGTAGTACTTCTTTGATGTCAGATTATTGCCTTTTACATAGATGGTGTAGAAGCGTTCGGTCCATTGAAGCTTCAAGTCGAGTTGTGCGAAACTGCCGTAATTCTGTTGCTTGTCGGTCTGTGCATTGTCGAACCATCCTGTGCGGTCTTTCAACATGAACTCCCATTGCGCGCTCAGTTTTTTCAGCAGACGGTGGTTGAGTGTTGCCACCAGTTTGTGGCACAGGTAGACCAACTGGCTGCCGTAAGCCGATGCTTGCTCTTTGTTTGACCGTTCCTGATGGTTGTAGCAATAGCTCAGTGTGAATGAACGGACAAGGGGATTGCTCCTGCCTGCCTTCATGAAGTCGAGGGCAACGTAGGCTTCAGCCCCGATATTGTTGATGTCGGAATTGGCTGTGGTCCATTTGTCGGCTCCTTCTTTCTTTACCCAGTCAATCATGTCTGTGCCGTTTCGGTAGAAGCCTTTGACTTGACCCGAGAACAGTCCTTTGCTGTAACTGCCACCAATGGAATAGTCGGTGCTTTTCTCCGGTTTCAGGCTTGTGTTGCCTTCGATGCCCGGTCCGTTGTAGTAGAGGTCGGTGAAGGTGGGTGTGCGCAGACTTTGGTTGAAGGATGCATAGACTCTCATGCCGGGAAGCGGACTGTAGCTGATGTCGATGCCTGGATACAGTCGCATGGATTCATCCACGGAGGTGTTGTTGTATGCAAGTAGTCCTGCAGAGATGCTCCATTGACTGAATACCACATCGTGCTCAAGGTAAATGCCCGTGCCCGAACGTTTGTCCTTGTACTTGTAGCCTGGGTATTTGTTGATGTGGTTAGCGTCAATCTCCTTGCCGAGCCGTGTGCTGAGAATGTTCTCGCGACGGAATTCGAAGCCTACGGCAGTCTTGCCCAGTGCCCATTGCATCCATGCATTCACATTGGCTCCATAGACATCGGTCTGATGATAGTTCTCGTAAGCCGACGGATTGTTGCGGAGCCAGATGTAGTGGTCGTACGAGCGGTTCCAGTACACTTGCGGACGAACATGAATCCGTCCTTTGGTTTCAGCCTGGAGACTTGCGAGATATTTCGTGCCTTCCTCGTACTGTGAATTGCTGCCGGTGCCGTAGAAGGTGTTTGCTCCATATTTCATATTGCTCAGTCCTGCCTGGAACGTGATGTCGGCAAAGTCGTTTGAGAACTTCTCGTTCCAATAGGCATTTGCTTTCTTGAAATCGCTGTTGGCTGAGGCTCCGTCACTCTGAGTCCAACCGCTGCTGATGTGGTTGGCAAACTTGCCGGACTGGAGGTTGAGGCTTCCGTCGGCAGAGAATGTGCCATAGGAACCGCCGGTGACGGATGCTGAGACGGCATTGCCTTCTGCTGATTTTGTTACGATGTTGATTGCTCCCGAAAAGGCTGACGAACCATAGACGCGGCTTGCTCCGCCTTCAATGACTTCGATGCGTTCAATGTCGTTGATGCTCACTGGCAGGTCCATCGTCAGATGTCCGGTCTGCGGATTGGAGATGTTCACTCCGTTGAGCAGCACCGTCAGTTGGTCTTCGTTGCCTCCGTTGATTCCTATGTCGGTCTGCACTCCATAGCCTCCGCGCTGGCGTACGTCCACTCCTGCAACCAGCTTGAGCAGGTCGTTGACGCTTTGGGCTGCGCTCGACTCGATTTCCTTTGACGAGAGAACCTGCACCAGTCTTGTGGCTTTGTCGGCTGGCATCGGTATGCGTGAGGCTGTCACACATGCTTCTTCCAATACGATGGTTGAGTCGATGTCATTGTTAAGACTTTTGTTAAGACTTTTGTTTGTATCATTGTTAAGACTTGCATTAATATCAGTGTTGATGCCAGTGATATTTGCATGTGCTAGTGTACTTGCCAGCAGCATTGCCGGCACAGATATAAATGTTTTCATTGTTTCTTCTATCAGTAAAACTTGGGGTTGATGTCATTGTTTCCAGTTCCTTTCTTTAATCACAGTTCCGCAAGTATGGCAACAAGGCGAAAAGAGTTTTTGGCTCATTGGCAAACGAACCTATGTCCATTGTCATACGACCGGTTGTCCATCGTCATACGACCGGTTGTCCATCGTCATACGACCGGTTGTCCATCGTCATACGACCGGTTGTCCATCGTCATACGACCGGTTGTCCATCGTCATACGACCGGTTGTCCATCGTCATACGACCGGTTGTTCGTTGTCATACGACCGCTTGTCCATTGCCATGCGACCGCTTGTCCATTGTATTGCGAACCTATGTCCATTTTCTTGTAGACTCCAAAGGGGGAAACAATGTCCATACAACCATTTTCATTTGGACTTGTGTAACTTGAATCTCTAGTAAAACTTGTGGATGATTTCTATTGCCTTGCTTTGCGATATCCCGCCAGGATTGGTTCCGGGCTTTCCTTCGGGCACTTCCATTTCGTAAGTCCGATAGTAGTCTTTCCAGAATTGGGTGACTTTGCCGCTCTTGTCGTGGAACGACATGGGCTGCAGCGGAAACACATTGGTTCCGTCGGCATACGTGTAGGATAATTGCACGAGTTCGCTGCAATAGATTGCCTTGTCGTCGGGCATATAAAGTCGGTCGTATGGACGTCCGAGATAGGACAGGGCTTTGTCGATGGATGCTTTGATATTGGACCGGTCTTTCAGTCGTCCTACCAATATCAAAGGATGGCCGTCGGCAGTGTGGTCGGCTTTGTTGATAAAAGAGTCAATGGGAGTGAGCCATACTCCGTGTTTTCCAGTGGCTTCGAGTACGTAGAGTTCACCGTCTTGGCGGTGGACGATGGCTACGTGTGAGATGTTTTGTTGGGCTACGCCTTCTGTTACGTTGACAATGGCGGCAGCCAGACCTTCTTCGTTCCTTACTACATTGAAGAGAAGGTCACCTTCTTCAAGTAGGGTTGTGTCTGCAACTCCTGGTCCGTCGAGTGCTTCGTCTGCCAACAATTCATTGGCTTCGGATTGGTTGACTGTTGCCATTGCAGTCTTTCCTGCAGCCGAACAAGGGGTTGCCACAAGCAGGGTTGCCACACTGAGCACTCCGATGCTTATCTCACGCCCAAGACTGAGGAATACGCTGTCCGAATGTCGGGTGAATTGCTTCCAGCGCACAGACCTTTTCTTGATGCTGAACTGTTCTGATTTCATTGAATGTTTGAATTAATGTATTGGATAAAAAGAGAATATGCTTTGGGTTACAAGCTGGTTCTGACTATGGTCTTAATTGTGTCCTGCTCCAATAGAATGAAACAATGTCAACATGGCATCCCGATAGAATGAATTCACACAAACGCGTGATTCAGAACAAGCCTATAAATAAAATAGGAGAGCTTTGTCGGCTCTCCTGTCTTATCAAGCAATTGTCAGTTTACTTAACTTTCTCTACAACAGCTTTGAATGCTTCAGGGTTGTTGAGTGCAAGGTTTGCAAGAGTCTTGCGGTTGATTTCAATACCTGCTTTGTGGAGTGCTCCCATAAGCTGTGAGTACGACATTCCCTCAAGGCGTGCAGCAGCGTTGATACGCTGAATCCAGAGTGCACGGAACTCTCTCTTCTTGCGACGACGGCTTACGAATGCATAGGTGAGACCCTTCTCGTAAGCATTTTTGGCAACGGTCCAAACGTTTTTGCGTGCACCGTACTGACCTTTAACGCGCTTTAAAATCTTCTTTCTTCTTGCTCTTGAAGCAACATGATTTACTGATCTTGGCATAGTTTTGATTCTTTGTGAATGTTAGCGGTAGTACTTCTTGACTACTCTTTTGAGCTAGGCATTCGATTAAACAATTTGTTAATAAATTCCTTACTTACTGAATTGGTGGTTTAACGGAGGCAGAGCAGGTCGCGTACTTGCTTTACGTTAGCTGATACAACGATTGCTGAGTGGTCGAGGTTTCTCTTCTGCTTCTTAGTCTTCTTTGTCAGAATGTGACTGTGGTAAGCATGCTGTCTCTTGATTTTTCCAGTTCCGGTAAGCTTAAAGCGCTTCTTAGCGGCTGAACTTGTCTTAACTTTTGGCATCTTTCTAAATGTTTTTATTTGTTACTATTATTGGTGGCAACGTATATACCACGACGTTACGCACCTTTTTATTATATATGCTTTGTTTATTCTGCTTCTTTCTCTGCCGGCTTTGCGTCTGCCTGCGGAGCTGTCTGCTCTTTCTTCTTTGCTGAACTGCCCGACTTCTTGGGTGCAAGCATTATGTTCATCTTCTTTCCTTCGAGCACCGGCATGCTTTCCACCTTTGCCATTTCCTCGAGGTCGTTGGCAAGGCGCAGGAGCAATACTTCTCCCTGTTCCTTGAACACGATGGAGCGACCCTTGAAGAATACATAGGCTTTCACCTTGTTGCCTTGCTTCAGAAACTCTTGCGCATGCTTGAGCTTGAATGCATAGTCGGCTTCAGCTGTCTGTGGTCCAAACCGAATTTCCTTTATCTCAATCTTCACCTGCTTGGCTTTCATTTCCTTCGCCTTCCTCTTGATTTGGTAGAGGAATTTGGAGTAGTCGATGAGTCGGCAAACCGGAGGTTGTGCAGTGGGTGAGATTTCTACGAGGTCTACCCCCATTTGTTCTGCTAGTTTGAGTGCGTCGGCTGTAGGAATTACTTTTGACTCGATTCCGTCACCCACGATTCTGACTTCGCGCACACGAATCTGTTCGTTGATTCTGTGCATCTGCTTCTTGTTGTCACCTTTCATTAAATGCGATGTTCCTTCGGTTTTTTTGTTTTTAGTTGTTCCTGTTTGTTCCGTTTCTTCGTCTGCTTTACGCAAATCGACTGCAAAGATATGAAATTCTTAACAATAGATAATTGCGAAAAGGCAATTATTTTGCTGTCAAGGGTCATTTTTATTGGTTCTAACCCTCATTTGTCATTTGTGTGCTCGATTATTCATTAAAATGCATTATGGAGAGGGGGCTTAACCGCCTCTCCATAACATTCGTATCTGCTAAGGCTTCTTCAAGAATTTGCTTTCGTTTGCTTCCGCTTCCTGCATATCAGGCAGCCTCAAGAATTTGCCTTCGTGGGATTTCTGCTTTTTAGATGTCTTCTGTCATCCGGCGTACCTCGTCGTTGATTTTCTTGGCGAAGTCTTCCATCGACATGGTTTCCTGCTCCTGTGTTCCTTGCTTTCTCACGTTCACAGTTCCGTCGTTGGCTTCTTTCTCTCCTACGATAAGCATGTAAGGAATATGCTTTACTTCGTTGTCGCGCACCTTGCGGCCAATCTTCTCGTTTCTGTCGTCGATTGTGGCGCGCACGTCATGCATATTGAGGTAGTCGCATACTTTCTTTGCGTAGTCATTGAATTTCTCTGATATCGGGAGGATTGCCACCTGGTCAGGGGTAAGCCAAAGCGGGAAGTGTCCGGCTGTGTGCTCGATGAGCACTGCGATGAATCGTTCCATGCTGCCGAACGGTGCACGGTGAATCATCACTGGACGGTGCTTCTCGTTGTCGCTGCCTGTGTATTCGAGCTTGAAGCGTTCTGGCAGGTTGTAGTCCACCTGAATGGTTCCGAGCTGCCAACGGCGTCCGAGTGCGTCCTTAATCATGAAGTCGAGCTTTGGTCCGTAGAAGGCTGCTTCTCCCAGTTCGGTACGGGTGTGCAGTCCTTTCTCGGCACATGCTTCGATGATGGCGTTTTCTGCCTGCTCCCACACTTCATCGCTACCGATGTATTTTTCTTTGTCGTTAGGGTCACGCAGACTTATCTGTGCTTCAAATTCCTTGAAGTTGAGTGCCTTGAAGATGATGGCAATGATGTCCATCACGCGCAGGAACTCTTCCTTCACCTGGTCTGGGCGGCAGAAGATGTGGGCGTCGTCCTGTGTGAACGAACGTACGCGTGTGAGTCCGTGGAGTTCTCCTGACTGCTCGTAGCGGTATACTGTTCCGAATTCTGCGCAGCGGAATGGCAGGTCTTTGTATGAACGTGGCTTCCATGCATAAATCTCGCAGTGGTGAGGGCAGTTCATTGGCTTGAGCAAGTATTCCTCGCCTTCCTCCGGTGTGGTGATAGGACGGAATGAATCTTTTCCGTAGTGGTCCCAGTGGCCTGAGGTGACATAGAGGTTCTTGCCTCCGATATGTGGAGTCATCACTTCTTCGTATCCGTAGCGTTTCTGGATTTTGCGGAGGAAGTCCTGCAGGCGTATGCGTACCTGTGTGCCTTTTGGCAACCACATTGGCAAGCCTTTGCCCACTCTCTCTGAGAAGGTGAAGAGCTCCATCTCCTTGCCTATCTTGCGGTGGTCGCGTTTCTTTGCTTCCTCGAGTGCCACGAGGTATTCATCGAGCATCTTCTTCTTTGGGAAGGAGATTCCGTAGATACGGGTCATCATCGGACGTTTCTCGTCACCGCGCCAGTAGGCTGCAGCCAGACTGAGCAGCTTGAATGCCTTGATTGGAGCAGTGGTCATGAGGTGTGGACCCTTGCAGAGGTCAATGTAGTTGCCCTGTGTGTAGGTCGTAATCTTTCCATCCTCAAGTTCTGCTATGAGTTCGTTCTTGTATGTCTGTCCTTTTGAAGCAAAGAGCTCGAGCACATCTTTCTTTGAGATGTCTTTGCGTACGAGCGGTTCTTTCTTCTGCACCAGCTCCTGCATCATCTTCTCTATCTTCGGGAAGTCGGCATCGGTGAACTTTACTCCCTCGGGTGGCATCACGTCGTAGTAGAAGCCGTTTTCGATGGCTGGTCCGATTCCGAACTGTGTGCCTGGATAGAGCGCTTCTATGGCTTCTGCCATGAGGTGGGCAGAGGTGTGCCAAAAGGCATGCTTGCCTTCTGCATCGTCCCATTTATAGAGTTGGATGGTTGCGTCCTCGTTGATTGGACGGTTCAGTTCTGTTGTTTCTCCGTTTACACCACAGGCAAGCACGTCTTGCGCAAGGCGCTGGCTGATGCTTTCTGCGATTTGAAGTCCTGTTACCCCAGCTTCGTATTCACGTTTGCTGCCGTCAGGAAATGTGATTGTTATCATAACTATTTGTCTTTTATACGCAAAACTGCATGTTCTAGTTGCAAAGATACTAATTTATTGCTTACACGGACCGTGCTTTGCCAGATAATTTTGTTTTTCAGATGTTTTTGCCGCTCTTTGTCGCGGTTCTGACTTGTCGGTCTGCTGTTGTCGCTATATTTCACTCAGTTCGAGCCACCGCATGGATTTCTCGTCGAGCTCGTCGTTGAGCAAGGGCAGACGCTTGGACATTTCCACAATCTTGTCCACTTCTGTGGTGCCGCTGCTCAGCAGGTTTTCTATCTCTTTCTTTTCTGCCTCGAGCCGTTCGATGTCTGCCTCCAGTTGCTCCATCTCGCGCTTCTCCTTGAAGGTGAGTTTGCGGACTTTGTTTGCGGACTTGTTGGCTTTCCACTCTTCTTTCGTGCTCGAGGTCTGTGCCTCGTTTGCCGGTTTGGGCAACAGACTTTTCCATTCGCGGTATTGTGAATAGTTGCCCGGGAAGTCTTTTATATTGCCGTTGCCGTTGAACACGAGTATGTGGTCCACCACTTTGTCCATGAAGTAGCGGTCGTGGCTCACTATGATGACGCATCCACTGAAGTTGGTGAGATATTCTTCCAATACCTGCAGGGTCATGATGTCGAGGTCGTTGGTCGGCTCGTCAAGGATGAGGAAGTTGGGACTTCTCATGAGCACGGTGCATAGGTAGAGACGGCGTTTCTCGCCTCCGCTCAGTTTGTAGATGTAGCTGTACTGTTCTTCCGGTGTGAAGAGGAAGTGCTGGAGAAACTGTCCTGCAGTCAGGTGCTGACCGTTGCCCATGTCTACATATTCGGCAATGTCTCTCACTGCGTCAATCACTTTCTGGTCTTCCCTGAACGTGAGTCCTTCCTGCGAGTAATAGCCGAACTTCACTGTCTGTCCGATGTCGTAAGTTCCTTCGTCGAGTGGCTCCACTCCGAGTAGGGTCTTGATGAAAGTGGATTTTCCCGTACCGTTGTTGCCCACTATTCCCAGTTTCTCGTAGCGTGAGAATGTGTAGTTGAAGTCTTTCAGAATCACTTTGTCGCCGAAGCTCTTGCACACGTCTTTGGCAATGAATATCTTGCTGCCTATGTAGGTGCTGTTCATTTCCAGCCGTACGTTGCGCTCGTTTATCCGTTGCTTTGCAATCTTCTCCAGTTCGTAGAAGGCTTCTTCCCTGTATCTTGCCTTGTGTCCTCGTGCCTGTGGCATTCGTCTCATCCATTCCAGTTCGGTGCGGTAGAGGTTGTTGGCGCGCTCTATTTCGGTCGTGAGGTTCTCGAGTCTTTCCTGCCGTTTCTCAAGATAGTAGCTGTAGTTGCCCTTGTATGTGTAGATGCGCGAGTCGTCCATCTCGATGATTGTGGAGCAGATGTTGTCGAGGAAGTAGCGGTCGTGGGTTACCATCAGTATGCTCATGGTGCTGCGTGCCAAAGTGTTTTCCAACCATTCAATCATCTCCAGGTCGAGGTGGTTGGTTGGCTCGTCGAGTATGAGCATATCTGGTTCGTCTATCAGTATTTTTGCCAGGGCAACGCGCTTGGTCTGTCCTCCGCTCAGCTGACTTATCTTCAGACTGTAGTCATAGATTTTCAGCTTTGTCAGAATCTGCTTGGCTTTCAGTTCTGTCTCTTCCGTCGGTTTGTCCTTGTGGAAATCGAGTATTGCTTCCATGATGGTGTGGCTGGAGTCAAACGTAGGGGTTTGTTCCAGGTAACCGATCTTTATGCCGTTGCGGAAGATGATGCGTCCGGCATCATAGCCCTCTTTGCCCGCAAGGATGGAGAGCAGGGTGGACTTGCCTGTTCCGTTCTTTGCAATCAGTCCCACGTGGTCGCGTTCGTTGATTGTGAACGACACATCCCAGAAAAGGACTCTGTCGCCAATCCTTTTCCCCACCGACTGCACATCCATGTATGGTTGAATAGTTGCCATTCTTTCTCAGTTTGAGTACAAAGATAATTCAATTTGAGTACAAAGATAATGAATTATTCGATGCCGTCTGCTTTTTGCCTGAATATTGTTTCCTCTGAATGTTGATGATTTTCATTTGCAGGCACGGAAAAGTAATTATGCCACATCCTCGATTTTCATTTGCAGGCATGAAAAGGTAAAGGCTTGCACCTGAATGCAAGCCTTTGTAGATTTGTTCCCGAAGGTAAATTCGTTTCGAAGGATTTCTGTCAATTGATGGTCAAGGTCTTTATTTCCCATGTAGGAGCGCATGACGTTGTGCTCTTGTAATGGAACACAATCTGCACGGTCTCGCCTGCATGGTCTGCCAGACTTACCTGGGAATCAATGTAAGTGTAGTCTGTGCCGGCTGGCCATTGTGAGAGTTCCAGTGTCTCGGTCTTTCCTGACTCGAACAACAGTTTTACTGTCACGTAGTCTGCTCTGTTGTTGCCGCTGAGGAAATTGAGCGCATGGTTGATGGTGAGTTGTGCTCTGACGGGAAGTACAATCTTAGGACTGACGAATGTGGCTTCTGCTGCATTGTTGGTGTTGTTGGCAAAGGCTGATGCTTTCATTCCATAGGTTGTGTTCTGCTTCCAAACGTATGAAAGGCTTCCCAGGTCAATGTCGTTTATTGTCCATCCAGTGGTCGACTTGGTGAAGTCGATGCTGTATTTTCCTGTTTCTGTCTCGCTGGCATCTTCCTTGTCTCCGCTGTCATCGCTGTCGCCACCATCTACCAGTCCTCCGTCGGCTGTGGTGAGCTGTGCATCATCGACGAAGATGTTGGCTCCCGGCTTCTTCGGGTTCATGATGACGAGGTTCAATGTTGTCTGGCTTGCAAGGGTGAACTCGTAGCTTACCTCTGTCCATGTGCTTGAATTGAGGTCGTTGGTGTAGTCTCCATAGGTGTAGCCAGTGGAACTGATTTTTCCGTCGGTTACGGTTGCATAGCCCGGACGTACACTTCCGCCGTCGGCAGTGGCTGCCTTGGTGTAGAACTTGAAGGTGTAGGTTCCTGCCTTGAGCGTAATCTCTTTGTAGGCAAGGCGCTTGTTGGCGCTTGATGAACCGGTGACGAGTGCTGCGTAGTTGCCTCCGTGAGCATCGTTCGACTGGCTGATGGTTGCACTGCTGGCTGATGTAGTGGACTTCCAGTTTGCAGGTGTACTTCCGTTCCATGTCTCGAAGTCGCCGTTGCCAAGGAGGTTGTCGCCTTGTGGCTGCACGTCGCCGCTGTCACCGCTGTCGCCTGATTCCTTCTTGCCTTGGTGGATACTGAGGTTCTGGAGTTCCCAAGTGGTGGAGTTGCTGCTTGAGCATTCAAAGCGGAATGCGATGTAGACTTTCTCCTGGTTCATGAATTCTGTAGGGATTTCCATTGATTCGGCTGCATAGAATGTCCAGTCTTGGGTTTCTGACTCTTTCGCATTGAAGTTAAGGTTGGTCCATGTTGCTTTTGCCACATCTCCGTCGTAGTCTGTAGAGATAAGCACTTTGTGGAGGTCGTTGATGTTGCCTGATTTGAGGTAACGGATCACGTAGTCGAAGTCCAGATATGCTTTCTCGTCGGAGCTGGCTGTGGTGTTGATGGCTGGTGAAACGTACCATGCCTCGGTCTCGGTTGTTGCCTTTGTGTTTGAGTCGTAGCCGGTGGCTTTTGCGTATTTGCTTCCTGCGCTCCATGCTGTTCCCTTCACAGTGACTGCTGTGAATTCGCTCAGGCTGGTGCTTGAGTATGGCAGTTTGTCTTCTCCTGACGGTTCATCTGGAGTTGTGTTTTCTTCTGCCAGTCCTTTTGAAACCTTGAAGTTCTTCACTTCCCATGTCGAGCTGTTGGTCTCACACTTGAAGTAGAGTGCCAGGCGGATTTTCTTGCCCATGTACTTTGCCGGGATGTTCACTGCTGCTGATGAGAAGGTGGTGTAGTCCGAGCCTTCGGTGTGGGTGGTAATCAGGTCTTCCCATGCCTGTTCTGCAGTGTTGGCGCTTGATGGTGTGAAGTCTTCTGCAATCATCAGTTTCTGATAGTCCTGCTTGCGTACATAGCGCAGGATGTAGTCGTAGGTGACATTGGCTGTGTCCACCTCAGTAAGGTCGATGGACGGGGACACGAGGTAGGCAACTCCGTCGGTTGTCTTCTTCGTACTTGAGTCGTAGCCGGTTGCAGTGGCGCAGCTGTAGGAGTTTGCCCATGCCACACTTCCTTCGGTCGTGATGTTGGTGAACTTGCCGAGCGAAGAGGAGAAGGTTTCGCTGAGTAGGGTGGTGGTGTTGGTGTTGCCGCCGTTTGAATTGATTTCGTATGGAGCGGGCACATCCTCACAGGCGGTGAGGGCTACAAGTGCTGCTGCACATACAAATGATAGTACTCTGTTCATATCTGTCTGTTTTTTTATTGTTCGGTTTTTGTTTGTTTCTATGCTGGATTCTGAAACCTGCAGTTGTGCAGGTCCTGGATTTCCATGCCTTTATTCTCCCACGATTTCCATGTCGTCCACTGACCGCAGCTGCAGTTGCCAGCCCGAGTAGTAGGAGAGGACTCCGGTGAGTTTCACTTCTTTCTTCGGCATCACGAGGAACGATACGTCGTTCTGTGTGCTTGTGCGTACGGTGATGGTGGTCTTGCCCACTTTCAGTGTGCGGTCCACTCCGTAGCCGGCATCTCTGAGGTCGTAGGGTGCAAGGGTTGCTTCGCCGTCAGCCTCGCTGAATGTGCCTTTCACACTGACAAGCATTGGCGAATGGCTGTAGTTCTGATACCATTGCGCGTTCTTTATCAGTTCGTGGCTGTCGTCCTCGATTTCGATTGGCTTTATCTTGTTGATGTAGTCGGCAGGACTGCCGATGAGCTGCACCTTGGTCTTGCACAGTTCGAAGAGCATCGGACCCAGTCGGAGGTTGTTGCTGCTGGTGTAGTAGGGCTGGCCAATCTTCGGCAGTTTGCTGTAGCAGCCCACGTAGAGTCCACGGAGGTTCACGCGTACCATCTGTCCCATTCCGAAGTAGGGGTAAAGGCAGGTGTTCTTCACTGCAAGGACTATGCAGTCTGTCACGTCAACTGAATCTGCATCGCTGATGTAGTGTGCCAGGACGAGGGTCTGATAGAGGTTACCGCCGTTGTCGTTTGCCACTACCACTCCTTCCACCACGTCGGAGTCTTCCACCTGGACGAAGGCGTTTGACTGTGAGAACACTCCGCTGTATTTGCTCTTAAGCTCGCTGATTGTGAGGTTGGGCTCGCCTACCGAAGTGTCGCTTGTTATCTTGTAGTCGGACACATCGGGGGTGTCGTAGTCTCTGCAGGCTCCGAGCATGAAGACTGTTGCCAGGGCTGCCACCACTCCGATGTTTGTTATGTTTCGTTTCATATATACACCTTATTATATTATATAGACATTAGAATTTGTAGTTGACGTTGAGGAAAGCATTGAATGCGTTGGCATAGTAATACTTGGAGTTCTTCGAGAACTTGTAGGTACGTGCAACTCCTGTGCTGTAGAGGTCGTCGCGGTTTTGTTCGAAACCTCCGGTGCGCAGGTTGGTGTTGTTCGTGATGTTCTGCAGTGAGAGGTTCACTGAGATTGACTTGCCGTTGTTCAGTCGGATGTACTTGCCGATTGAGGCATCGAGCATGAAGCCTGCGTTGTATTTCTCCTGGCGAGGACTGATGGTCTTCAGTACGTTGCCTTCAGGGTCGTAGACCACTCCTCCGTCCTCAGCCAGAGTCTGGTTGATGTTTTCCTGTGCGAAGCCCCAGCTTCCGTCGTCGTTGCGTCCGGTTGAGACGTAGCTGCTGAGCACGTTGCCCAGACGGCGGTAGGCTGAATAGCCCACATACACGCAGTTGTAATAGTTGAGGTTCATCTCGAAAAACCATCCGCCCACATTGTAGTTGGCGCCTATGCTGGCTGCCACGAGTGGTGTGCTGCCCACCTTCACTCCGTTGGCAATGACTCTCAGTGGCATCTGTTCGCCGGTCACTGGGTTTGTCCATTCATTGAGTTCGGCATTGGTCGTTGCGTCCATTCCCTCGTAGTTCACCTGTGCAAGCGGGTCGTTGGTGTAGCGGGCGTCGCTGAGTGTTCCGAGCACGTTGAATGAGAGGTTACCGTCCACCTGGTAGACGAGTGCTCCCTCGAGTCCGTAGTGGCGTTTGTTGATGCCGGTCATGGTGAGGTAGGTGAAGCGCGACTCCTGGTCGTTGTAGAATGCGGTCTGCTCCACTTGGTCTTCGAATGTGGTGTAGAATCCTCCGATTCTTCCGGTGAGGTCGCCGAAGCGGAATTTCCACGACACTTCAGCGCTGAATATTTTCTCGAGGGTGAGGTTGTCCACGAAATTGTTCTGCATGCGCGGTGCAACAAACGAGTTGCGTGCCAGCGGTGCCTGTGCGTCGTAGCTCAAGCCCAGGGTAAACATGTTGTTGGTGAAGGGGCGGTAGCTGAAGGCTGCCTTGGCTCCGCCTCCGAGGAACTTGGCTGTGCCGCTCGATCCGTAGGAGTTCTCGGGCGCACGTCCGTTCTGCATCTTTCCGTCGCGCTCGATGGTGGTTCCTTCAGTGTAGGCTGCTGCAATGGCGCTCCAGTTTGTCTGGTCGGTGCGGAACTGTCCCCATGCCTTGGCTTTGTTCACGAGTATGTTGTAGTTGTAGCCGAACTTGTCGCCTTCGTAGATGCGCTTGTAGGGGTTGCGCAGGTCGTTGGCTGCTGCAGTGGGATTGGCTACTGTTCCTTTGCCGTAGTCGTTGGCAGAGAACTTGTCGTAGTCGATGTAGAGTTCGCCTCCCAGCAAGTCGTCCATTGTCTTGTAGTGCATGCCCACAGTGTGGTTCAGCTGCAGTCCGAGCGAGTATTTGTCGCGCTCGTTGAGTGTGTGGTTCCATGTGGAGTTGAGGGCGAACACCAGCTGGTCGTTGTGGCGTCTTTCCTGGTAGTAAAGGGCTTCGCCTCCGTTTTGGTTCTGCATGCTGTTGACGTAGTACATGCGGTCCCAGTTTATCTGACGGTTGGCTTTGCTTGATGTCCAGTAGTCGTAGAGCGAGTTGTACTGCTCGAGGAAATACGGGTGCTCCTGCAGAAACTCGGAGTTGTTCTTGTCGAGGTCGTAGACATCAAACACGCTGCTTGGCAGGTTCTTGTAGTAGTCGGGACGCGGGTCGTAGGCATCGCCGTTCCATCCCAGTGCGCTGCTGCTGTAGGCGCTGTACTTCACTCCGGCTGATGTGGTGAGCTTTCTGTTCTCGTCCAGTTTCCAGTCCCATGTGGCAATGGTGGTAGGCGAGTAGTCGTGCACCACTCGGGAGTTTCTCTTCTTGCCGTTCTGATAGCCCCAGTAGGGGTTGTAGTAGTGGGAGTTGGCAAGCCAGTAAGCCTCTTCGGTTGATGCTCCCTGCTGTGCGCGCTCGGTGGGCGAACCGAAGGTCACGAGCGAGAGGCTGTGCTGGTTGTTGAACCGTTTCTCGGCAGACAGCAGGTAGGAGAATGAATTGTAGAAGGTGCCTTCAATCACTCCTTCGTCCGACCACCGGTAGCCGATGCTTCCGGCAAAAGCCCATCCGTTGTCCATCATGCCGGTGGCATAGGTGAACATTCCGCGCAGCTTATAGTTTCGGTTTGTGGCAGACACCGTCACCTTCTTTCCTTCAGCAAAGGCAGAGGCGCGGGTGTTGATGTTGTTCATGCCTCCGATGGGGGTCACACCGAAGTTTCCGTAGTCGAAAGCCTGCACGCCTTCCTTGTTGCGTGTGGCATCGTTCAGTCCGCCAATCATGCTGTACTGGAACCGTCCCAGTTCGAGGTCGTTCATCATCAGTCCGTTGATGTATGTGTTTTCATACATGTTGTCGTATGCACGGACCTTGAATCTCATAGGACTGAATCGGTAGCCCACTTCTCCGAAATAGGCATCATTGACTGACGAGGTGATTGACGACACGGTCTGAGCCGCATCGTTGTCGTCGTCCAACTGACTTTCCGTGAAGGTGAAGTCTGAATTGTCCAGCTCTAATGTGTCAATGCTTTCCTGTGCCCACGAGCTGGTCGATAGGCAAAGCAGCACTGATATTAGTCTAATACATTTGTTCATACCTTATTATTTATTGATTTTCGTTCTTTTCTCAGTTCCCACTCAGTTCTCTTGAGCAGGTCTGCATTGTTGGTTTTTTCGTCCGTTCCTCAGTCTTATCCGGTTTAGAGTAAGTTCGGTTTACAAAGTTAGGAAAAAAATCAATGTGAATGCAATTCTTTCACCAAAATTTTTCAAATGAACGTTTTTCGTCATCGTCGGCACACGTTTCTGACGGATTCCAGCTTCGATTTCGATGGGGAGTAGGAGCCTGCAGAAGTGTTTTGGGTTAGCCGGATGGTAGGAGTCAGCTTTCTACGAAAGCTCGGCGATGACACTCGAATGCAAGTTCGCAATACGTTTTCGCTTTAACGCCCTCGGAGAGGGCTAGCTCCTATTCCAGCTCGCTTTGCCCGCCCACTCCATCCGGATGGTATTCGAACATTCGTGACTGGAAGAATCCGGACGGTTTTCTCAAATTCGAATCTTCGGGACCAAGAGTTCTAGATTTGTTCCAATAAGTCAAAGAGCGCAATGTGATGTCGGCAGCTTGGCTATACC